>CALMYE010000286.1 GCA_937873425.1 uncultured Sphingopyxis sp.
GCTTGACCGGATGCAGGTGCGGGTGCGTCCCGCCGCTGCCGCTCGTCCGCTGTTCGTGACCCAGGTGCAGGTGAACTGCAGGTGCGCTGGCCATGATGTGATCCTCTTCTCGTTCAGTTGTTGCCGGGCATGGCGAGCGCCAGCCCGCCATCGGCGCCCGGACGCATCACCGGGCTCCAGACGATTTCCCAGCCATTGCCCTCGGGGTCGGCGAAATAGCCCGAATAGAGGCCGCCATCGCGGTCGCGGATCGGGCTGGTGACGGTCGCGCCGGCGGCGATCGCTTCGGCGAATTGCGCATCGACGTCGGCCTTGGTTTCGACGAAGATCGCGTTGATTGCACGCGGGGTCGCCGACAGGTGGATGCCGCTTTCCCCCGCCAGGTAGTCGCGCGGGACGAATACGATGACCGCTGTCCCGGTGCGCAGCATGAGCGAGCCCGGACTATCGGGTCCCCAAGTCTCCCAGCCGAGCCCGTCGATATAGAATGTCCGCAAGGTCGACATGTCGCCTGCCGGCACCATGAGCATGTGCAAAGCTTGATCCATCATCTTCACTCCCACGCCAGATGCAGGCTTTCGAGCGCCATCACGCTGCCGCCGCGGCAGGTGGCGTCGCCCTTGTCGATTTGCCGGAAATGGCCGATGCGGCCGAACCAGGCGCGATAGAAGATGATCAGCTCCATCCGCGCGAGATGGAGGCCGAGACAGGTGTGGATGCCCGATCCGAACGCGGCGTGACGGTAGAATTGCCGTTCGACCGACACGGTCGCCGGATCGGGATTCAGCGCCTCGTCCCAGCCGACGAGGGGAAGGGGCGCCAGAATGGAATCGCCCGCGCGAAGCTGCGCGCCTTCCAGCTCGACATCCTCGACGACATGGCGCGGTGTCGCGACGAAGGCGTAGCGGCGCAGCAATTCCTCGACCAGGTCGGGGATCACCGCCGGATCGTCGATCGCGCGCCGGCGCAGCGGCTCGTCGTGCGCGAGGTGACGCATCCCGAAGCTCATCGCATTGGTCACCGTGTCGAGCCCGGCGAGGAACATCAGGAAGCCGATCGACATCAGCTCCTCGAAGCTCATGCGGCGCCCGTCGACCTCGCTGACGATGATCTTCGAGATCATGTCGTCCTGCGGCTCGGCCATGCGCGCCTGGATCAGTTCGGCGATATGGCCGAGAATCCGCTGCGCGAGCGCGTTGCGCTCCTCGGGGCTCGCGCGCGCGCTGAAGAATCCGACGACGAGGTGGCGGAACTCGTCGAACTTCTCCATCGGAAAGCCGAACAATTCCATGAACACCGCGACCGGCAGGCGCGAGGCGATGGCGGCGACGAACTCGCACTCGCCCTTGTCCGCGATTTCGCCGAGCAGCCGGTCGGTCCAGTCGGTGACGCGCGCTTCGAGCGGCTCGATCGCCTTGGATTCGAAGAAGGGACGTAGCATCTGGCGATAGGGCCGGTGCTCGGGCGGATCGAGCATCTCGGGGATCATCTTCGGCTGGTTCGGATTGGGCGGGATCGACAGGTAGCGGCTGGAGAAAATCTCGGGATGCCGCACGACATGCTGCACCGACGATCCGGTGTTGCATATCCAGTGGCCGCCGTGGGCATTGGTCCAGAAGACCGGCGGCGCCGTCTCCTTCAGCTCCCAGTAGCGCGCGTGGCAGTCGGCGAGCAGGCCGGGGTCGGTGATATAATCGAACTCATGGACCGGCGAACGCGCCGGTTGCGCTTGCGACTCGCTCATCTATCCTCTCCTCTTGCGCAGATGTAAACGCATGTTTACATCGCGAGTCAACGGGGAGATGATATGGCGACGAAGCTCGATACGCCGGGACGGGACGCCGACAGGACGCGCGCGGCTATTCTTTTTGCTGCGCAGCAAATCTTTGCGGAAAAAGGGTTCGCTGCGGCGACGGTGCGCGACATCACTGCACGCGCGGGCGTCAACCAGTCGCTCGTCAGCCGCTATTTCGGCGGCAAGCTCAAGCTGTTCGAGGCGGCGCTCGACGCCACGCTGAACACGCGGCTGATGACCGACCTGCCCAAGATGGAATTCGGCAAGCGGATCGTCGCGAGCTTCGCCGACGAGGACGGTCGCGTCAGTCCGCTGCCGATGCTGTTCCGCGCCGCTGCCGACGACGAAGCGCGCGCCATCGCGCAGCGATTGCTGCGCGAGCGAGTGTTCGAACCGCTGCAGCAATGGATCGGCGGCGCCGACGCCTCGGTGCGCGCCGCGCGCTTCATGATGGTGTCGCTCGGCTTCTTCGCCTACCGCGACCAGCTCCCGCTCGCCGAGTTCGGCGGGCGGGTCGATCCCGACCTGCGCCGATGGCTGGAGCGCGAGTTCCAGGCCATCGTCGACGGCTGACATCGCTCACGCCGCGAGCAAGGCCGCGCCGTTGGCCGGCGCGACGAATTGCAGCAGATGCGCGCGCTTCAGGCAGAAATGCGGATAGGCCTCGTCGGTCATCCCGATGCCGCCGTGAATCTGGATGTTGGCGCGCCCATTGTCGAGCGCCGCCTGGTCGGCGAGCCGCTTCGCCGCCGCGACGTGGAACGTCATCCCGGCATCCTCCGCATCGAGCGCGCAGGCGGCATAATAGAGCTGCGACCGCGCGACCGCCGCGCGCACCGCCATGTCGGCGCACATATGCTTGATCGCCTGGAACGATCCGATCGGCCGCTCGAACTGCTCGCGCACCTTGGCATAGTCCACCGCCATGTCGCGCGCCGCGTCGGCGCAGCCGACCGCATAGGCGGCGGCGAGCAGTTGCAGGTGCAGCGGCGGGCGCGGGTCGCCCTCGGTCCACACCGCGGTCGTCGTCCACTCCTGCCACGCCTGATCGGTTGAGGGGTCGAGCGATAGTCGATGTTCGGTGACGTGACGCTCGCCGGTCTGCTGATTGGTGAAGCTGTCGGGAATGTCGAACACGCGGACCGACCCCGGCTGGACCATCAGCACCGCCGCCGAATCCGCCGGGTCGAGCACGCGCAACGGACCGGGCTCCTCGGCGGTCAGCGCCAGCGCGACCTTGCCGTCGAACGGTTCGGCGAACCAGCGGTTGGCGACCGCGGAGGAGAGCAGGCCGACCGGCGCGAGGAAGCGCCCGAGTTCGGCGAACACCAGCGCTTCGGTCGCATGGTCGAGCCCGAGCCCGCCGTTCGCCTCGGGCGCGGTGATGCGCGGCAGGCCCATCGCTTCGAGCTGGTCCCACAAATTCGCGGGCCGGTCGCGCGCGCCCTCCAGCGGCATGGTGTCGCGGCACCAGTCGGTCGTCGCGGTGACGAAGGCGCTCTGGTCGTCGTTCGGGGTCAGGTCCATGGGACGTCTTTCGTTTCTGGGCCCCGGCCTGTGCCGGGGCGCGATGCCCGCTGCGCGATCATCGCGACTTGGGCAGGCCGAGCAGCCGCTCGCCGATGATGTCGCGCTGGATCTGTGCGCTGCCGCCGGCGATGGTGCCGGCGAAGCCGCGCAGATAGTCGCCGACCGCAT
>CALMYE010000287.1 GCA_937873425.1 uncultured Sphingopyxis sp.
CCAACTATCTTAGAAACTCCGGATATGCGTCAACCTAATCACACAACGCTCTAGCCCCTCCCTGAAAGGGAGGGGAATATCTCAATCCACCCCGCCCGTATCCGCCGGCAGCCGATAGCGGTCGTTCCCGACCGTCACCTCGATCATCCCTTCGCCGATGATCGTCACCGTCGCGGGTTCGGCGCCGTCGGCCGACACCACGCCGCGCCCGTCGGTCGTGATCTGCAAGCGGCGGTAACCGACGTCGCCGCGCCCGACGACCAGGATCGTCCCCGCCTCGCCGCTCATTTCCTCGACGGTGCAGGTGCGGTCGAACAGCTTGGCGCCTTCGAGCGCGCAGTCGATGCGCCCGTCGTTGGCGGCGGCGCGCGACGCGCGCGCCTCGGCCTCGGCGACGTCGCGGTTGTCGGGCTTGTCGCCGCATGCCGCGAGCAACAGAAGCGGCAGCGCCGCCAGTCCGGAAATCCTCAAACCTTGCCCCCTTTGAGCTGCGACAGGTCGCGCACCGCCCCGCGGGCGGCGCTCGTCGTCATCGCGGCATAGGCCTGAAGTGCTACCGAAACCTTGCGCGGGCGCGCCTTCTCGGGCTGCCATGCGGCGTCGCCCTTCGCCTCCATCGCCGCATGCCGCGCCGCAAGCTCGCTGTCGGGGACCGCCAGCGTGATCGTCCGCGCGGGAATGTCGATCTCGATCCGGTCGCCATTCTCGACGAGCCCGATCATGCCGCCCTCGGCCGCCTCGGGCGAGACATGGCCGATCGACAGGCCCGAGGTGCCGCCCGAAAAGCGCCCGTCGGTGATCAGCGCGCAGGCCGCGCCCAACCCCTTCGATTTGAGGTAGCTGGTCGGATAGAGCATTTCCTGCATGCCGGGCCCGCCCTTCGGCCCCTCGTAGCGGATGACGACGACGTCGCCCGCCTCGACCTGCCCGGTCAAAATGCCAGCAACCGCCGCGTCCTGGCTTTCATAGACCTTGGCGGGTCCGGCGAATTTCAGGATCTTCTCGTCGACCCCCGCCGTCTTCACGATGCAGCCGTCGAGCGCGATATTGCCCGACAGCACCGCCAGCCCGCCGTCCCTGCTGAACGCATGTTCGACCGAGCGGATCACGCCTGCCTCGCGGTCGAGGTCGAGCGCATCCCAGCGCCGATCCTGGCTGAATGCCGTCTGCGTCGGCACACCGCCCGGCGCCGCCATGAAGAATTTGCGCACCGCCGGATCGTTCGTCCGCCCGATATCCCATTTGTTCAGCGCATCGCCCAGCGTCGCGCTGTGGACGGTCGGCAGATGCGCATGGATCAGCCCGCCGCGCTCGAGCTCGCCGAGGATCGCCATGATCCCGCCGGCGCGGTGGACGTCCTCCATATGCACGTCGCTCTTCGCCGGGGCGACCTTCGACAGGCAGGGGACTCGGCGCGACAGCCGGTCGATGTCGGCCATGGTAAAATCGACCTCCGCCTCGTGCGCAGCGGCGAGCAGGTGCAGCACCGTGTTGGTTGAACCGCCCATCGCGATGTCGAGGCTCATCGCATTCTCGAACGCCTCGAAATTCGCGATATTGCGCGGCAGGACGCTGTCGTCGTCCTGCTCGTAATGGCGGCGGCACATCTCGACGATCATCGCCCCCGCGCGCAGGAACAGCGCCTTGCGGTCGGCATGCGTTGCCAGCGTCGATCCGTTACCCGGCAGCGACAGCCCCAGCGCCTCGGTCAGGCAGTTCATCGAATTGGCGGTGAACATGCCCGAGCAGGACCCGCAGGTCGGGCAGGCCGAGCGTTCGATCGCGGTCACTTCCTCGTCGGTGTATTTTTCGTCGGCGGCGGCGACCATCGCATCGACCAGGTCGAGCGCGACCTCCTTGCCCTTCAGCACGACCTTGCCCGCTTCCATCGGACCGCCGGACACGAAGATCACCGGAATATTGATGCGCAGCGCCGCCATCAGCATCCCCGGCGTGATCTTGTCGCAGTTGGAGATGCACACCATCGCGTCGGCGCAGTGCGCGTTGACCATATATTCGACGCTGTCGGCGATCAGGTCGCGGCTGGGCAGCGAATAGAGCATGCCGTCATGCCCCATCGCGATACCGTCATCGACCGCGATGGTGTTGAATTCCTTGGCGACGCCGCCCGCCGCCTCGATCTCGCGCGCGACCATCTGGCCGAGGTCCTTGAGGTGGACATGGCCGGGCACGAACTGCGTGAAGCTGTTGACCACCGCGACGATCGGCTTGCCGAAATCATCGTCCTTCATCCCCGTCGCCCGCCACAGCCCGCGCGCGCCGGCCATGTTGCGGCCGTGGGTCGAGGTTCGCGAACGATAAGAAGGCATTTTGGGTAATCCTAGTAATTATATTTCACAAATGACGGCGTCATGCGCCCCTACACGCTTCGAGCGGCGCCGACAATGCCAGTTTCGCGCACATCCGCGCCAATATGTCCGCGAAGCGTCCCTGTCCCGCGGCCTCGCCGACCAGATCCTGCCGCATCTCGATCCCGACATAGGGAATGGCGTTCGCCTCGGCATGGCGGTTCATCGTCGCGTTGAGCAGCTTGCCCGAATAGGGAAGCTGGTCGCCGACATTCAACCCCTCGGCCTCCAGCGCCGCGATCGCGGGCGCCGCGAGGCGGTCGTCCTCATTGTAGAGCACGCCGACGTGCCACGGCCTTTGCTGTTCGGGATCGCTCGCCAGCGACGGGGTGAAGCTGTGCAGCGACAGGATGAAGGCGGGCCGATGCGCGGCGAGCGTCGCGGCGATCTGCGCGTGATAGGGGTGGAAGAAACGCGCCAGCCGCGCCTCGCGTTCCGCATGGTTCAGCGCATTGCCGGGGATCGCATGCCCGTCGCTGGCGATCGGCACCGCGCCCGGCGCGTCGGCGTCGCGGTTGCAATCGGCCACCAGCCGCGACACGCCGCCAAGGATCGCGGCATCGACCGCGCCGCTCCCGACCAGGAGCGCCGCGACCTCCGCGACGCCGATGTCGACCGCGATATGCTCGTTCAACAGCGCCGGATCGATCCCGAGGTCTATGTCACCCGGCACATGGTTCGACGCATGATCGCCGATCAGCAATATGCCGCCCGCGCGCGGCGTGCCGAACGCGCGCCACGCCTCGCTCATCGCAGCGTCCCGGCCATCTGCCACCAGTGCGGATGCGACGCGGCGAGCGTCACCGACGCGGCATCACGCTCGGCGACCGCATCGAACAGCGCGAAGCAGGTCGCCCCCGATCCCGACATGCGCGCGAGCCAGGGCCGCAGCGCGCCGAGCTCGGTCAGCACGTCCACGATCGCCGGACATTGCGCGATCGCCGCCCGCTGCAGATCGTTGCGCGCGGCGAACAGCGCCGCCCGCCCCGCCGGATCGCCGAACAGCGGCCCGCGGTCGATCCCGTCCCATGCCGCGAAGACCGGCCCCGTCGCCACCGCCTCGCGCGGATTGACGAGCAGCACCGGCGTCCCGCCGAGCCGCAGCTCGGGCTCGGGCGCGGGCGCCAGCCGGTCGCCGACGCCGGTTCCGAAACATGTCGCGCTCGCGACGCAGGCGGCGACGTCGGCGCCGAGCGGCGCGACCAGCCGCGCCAGCGCTGCGTCGCCCAGTTCGGGCAGGAAATGCCGCCGCACCAGCCGCGCCATCGCCGCCGCATCGGCCGACCCGCCGCCGATCCCGGCCGCGACCGGCAGCCGCTTGGCCAGCCTGACCGCCAGCGGCGGCACGCGGTCGGCGCCATGACGCTCGCGCAGCAGCGCCAGCGCGCGCAGCACCAGATTGCCCGCGCCGCCGTCCAGCCCCTCGGCGAACTCGCCGTCGATCGTCAGCCGGTCGGCCGCGGCGACCCGCGCCTCGATCCCGTCGCCCTTGTCGACGAAAGCGAACAATGTCTCGATCTCGTGATAGCCGTCCGCCCGGCGCGCGCGGACGTGCAGCGCGAGGTTGATCTTCGCCCAGCCGGTCTCGGTAAAGACGGTCATGGCGCGGTCGTCGCGGGGGTCAGCCCGTCGCGCAGCTTCGCTTCCAGCCGCGCCGCCATGTCGGCCTCGGCGACCAGCGCCGCCGCGCGCCAGCTATGGCGCGCCCGGAAATGCTCCCCAGCCTTCCAATAGGCGTCGCCGAGATGCTCGACGATCACCGCATTGCCCGGCTCGCCGCGCTGTGCGCGTTCGAGCAGCGGCACCGCCTCGTCGATGCGCCCGGTCAGGAAATAGGCCCAGCCGAGCGAATCGGTGATCGCCGCATTCTGCGGGTCCTGCGCCCAGGCCGTCTCGATCCGTTCGAGCGAGCGGGGGATGTCGCGCCGCCGCTCGATCGACGAATAGCCGACGAAGTTCAGCACATTGGGGTCGTTCGGGCGCAGCGCCACCGCGCGGTCGAGCAGCGGCGCCGCCGCGTCCCAATCATCCGCCTGCAACAGCAGTTCGGCGCGCGCGATCAGGATGTTCGCGTGCAGCGCCTGATCGAACTCACCCTCGCCCAGATCGCCTTCGAGCCGCAGATAGGCGCGCTCGGCGGCGCGCACATCGTCCGATCGCCGCGCGATGTCGGCATAGCGGACGAGCAGGCTGCGTGCCGGCGTCACGTCCGCCACCGCCGCCTCGGCGGCGGCCAGCGCCTCGGCCATCGCGCCCTCGTCGGCGAGCAGTTCGGCGCGCCGCATCGCCAGCACCGGCGGCAGCGCGCTCCGGCCGCCCGCCAGCGCGGCAAGCGCGGCCTGTTTCTGTCCGTTGCGGTCGAGCGCCTCGACGAGCGCGGCCCGCGCCTGCCACTCGCCGGGGTCGATCCATGTCGCGGCACGCGCGAACATCAGCGGAATCTTCGGATTGCCGCCCGGCGTCCGCGCGAAGCCGTCGGCGAGCAGGCCGAGCCAATGCGCCGCGCCGCTGCGCGCGCCGGGCACGCCCTGGTCGGGTAGCAGCAGTGCGGGGTCCTCGCGGCCGCCCGCGGCGAGCGCGATGCGCCCGCGCAGCCGCTCCGCCGCCTCGCGCTCGCCGGCACCGTCGAGCGCCGCCGCGAGCCGCATTGCGACAAGCTGGCTGGTGCGGTCGGTGGGGGTGACGCGTTCGGCGATCGCCGCCGCGTCCGCCGGGCGCCGCGCCGCAACCTGGACGAGCCCCGCCTCGAACTGAAAGGCGGGCTGCGGCACATTGCGCGTTCCCGTTTCCAGCAAATGCCGCTCGGGCCTCGCCTCGCGCGCGCCCATCGCGACCCAGCCGTTCAGCGGCGGCTCGATCAGCCGCGCGATCGGGTCGAGACCGCCCTTGCCCGTCCGGCCGGCGAGATAGTCGCGCGCCGCGCGCCAGTCCGACCGGCGCATCGCGTCGGCGACCAGCACGAGCTGCGCGTCGATGCGACGGTCGCCCGCCTCCCACAAATGCGCCGCGGCGCTGCGCGCGGCCGCGAGGTCGCCCACCTCGATCGCCTGTTCGAGCATCCGGGCGCGCAGGCCCGGCAGGTCGGGCGCCCGGTTCGCGACCACGGCCAGCGCCGCCAGCGCCTGCCGCGCGTCGCCGGCATCCTCGGCGAGCCGCGCGCGTGCCAGCGCCCCCAGCACCGCCTCCTCGCCCGCGTCGGCCCGCGCCGCGGCGGGGGCCGGCAGCGCCGCGAGCAGGGTCAGCGCCGCAGCCGGAAGAATTCGCCTACATGTTCGGATAATTGGGGCCTCCGCCGCCTTCGGGGGTGACCCAGTTGATGTTCTGGGTCGGGTCCTTGATGTCGCAGGTCTTGCAATGGACGCAATTCTGCGCGTTGATCACGAACTTCGGGTCGCCCTCCTCCTGCCCGACGATCTCATAGACCCCGGCCGGACAATAGCGCTGCGCGGGCTCGTCGTAGAGCGGCAGATTATATTCGACCGGGATCGACGGGTCCTTCAACTGCAGATGGACCGGCTGGTCCTCCTCGTGGTTGGTGTTCGACAGGAACACCGAGGAGAGGCGGTCGAAGGTCAGCACGCCGTCGGGCTTGGGATAATCGGGCTTGGGCATCATGTCGGCGCGGTAGAGCGTCGTATTGTCCGGATGATGTTTCATCGTGAAGGGCAGGCGGATGCCGAAGCTCTCCAGCCACATCGTCATGCCCGACAGCATCGTGCCGGCCAGATCGCCGAATTTTTCGACGAGCGGCAGCACGTTGCGGACGACGCTCAGTTCCTTCTTCACCCAGCTCTCGTCATAGGCGTCCTGATAGGCGGTGAGCGTGTCGCCCTCGCGCGCCGCGGCCACCGCCGCAAAGGCGGCTTCGGCCGCCATCATGCCCGACTTCATCGCCGTGTGCGTGCCCTTGATGCGCGGCACGTTGAGGAAGCCCGCGGTGTCGCCGATCAGCGCGCCGCCCGGAAAGGCCAGCTTCGGCACCGACTGATAGCCGCCGTCGCTGATCGCGCGCGCGCCGTATGAGACGCGCTTGCCGCCCTTCAATATCTTCGCGATTTCGGGGTGCGTCTTCCACTTCTGCATCTCCTGGAAGGGGGAGATATGCGGGTTGCGATAGTTGAGCCAGGTCACGAAGCCGAGCGCCACCTGTCCGTTCGCCTGATGATAGAGGAAGCCGCCGCCATTGGCATTCTCGTCGAGCGGCCAGCCCTGCGTGTGAATGACGCGGCCGGGCGCATGGTTTTCCGCCTTGATGTCCCAAAGCTCTTTCACGCCGATGCCATAAACCTGCGGCTCGCACTCATCGTCGAGGGCGAATTGCGGCTTGAGCATCTTGGTCAGGTGGCCGCGCACGCCCTCGGCGAAGAAGGTATATTTCGCGTGGAGTTCGAGGCCGGGCGCATAGTCGGGCTTGTGGCTGCCGTCGCGCGCGATGCCCATGTCGCCGGTCGCGACGCCCTTCACCGAGCCATCCTCGTTATAGAGGATTTCCGCCGCGGCGAAGCCGGGGAAGATTTCGACCCCCAGCCCCTCGGCCTGCTCGGCCAGCCAGCGGCAGAGGTTGCCGAGGCTGCCCGTATAAGTGCCCTTGTTGTGCATGAAGACGGGGGTGATGAAATGCGGCACGCCGAACTTCTTGTTCTTCGTCAGCACCCAATGCTGGTTGTCGTTGACCGGCACCTCGGCGAGCGGGCAGCCCTGCTCGCGCCAGTCGGGGATCAACTCGTCGAGCGATTTGGGGTCGATCACCGCGCCCGACAATATATGCGCGCCGACCTCGGACCCCTTTTCGAGGATGCAGACCGACAGTTCGCTGCCCGCCTCGTTCGCCAGCTGCTTGAGGCGGATCGCCGCCGATAGCCCCGCCGGACCCGCGCCGACGATGACCACGTCATAGGGCATCGATTCCCGTTCGCTCACCGATATTACCTTTCTGCCGTCCCCGCACCGATCATTCATCGTGTCCGGCGCTCATTTTGTCACGATTTGCGATGCCCGCCAATTGACGCGTCCGTCAACCGCCTGTTTGAAACAAATTCATGGGTGGGCGTAACTCTACGTTGCTGGCGGACAGCTATAGCGACTGGTGGTCGCTGGCCGGCGTCGAAACGCTCGTCGGCGAGGCGCCGGCGGGCTGGCTCGCCGCGCCGCCCGCCAACGACCCCGCACCCAAGCCGCGCATCGCCGCTCCCGAGCCCGAAGCCGCACCGCTTCCCGCCGCGCTCCAGCGTCAGACGCCGGTCGATATACCCGTCGCCAAAGGCCCGGTCGAACTGCCCGAAGATTGGACTGGTTTCCAGAGCTGGCTCGCCGAGCATCCCGATGTGCCGGGGAGTCAGTGGGACGCGCGCCGCGTGCTGCCGGTCGGCGAGGCAGGCGCGCCGCTGATGCTGCTCACTGCCTGGCCCGAGATCGACGACCAGCGCGACGGCCAATTGTTCACGGGCGACGCGGGCAAGCTGCTCGATGCGATGCTGCGCGCGATCGGCCTGACGCGCGATGCCTGCTATCTCGCCAGCCTCGCGGTCACGCGCCCGCCGGGCGGGCGCTGCGATGCGGGAGACGCGGCGGACCTCGACCGGCTGCTCTGGCACCACCTCCGCCTCGCGCGGCCGCAGCGGCTGCTGCTGGTCGGCGGCGACATCACCGGCATGGCCGCGAAGCTCGCGTTGCCCGATGCGCGCGGAAGGTTACTCGATATTAACCAAGATGGCGGCAAGGTGGAGACGGCAGCGATCGCCCATCCGGCGACGCTGCTGGCCCGGCCCGCGCACAAGGCGGCGGCCTGGGATAGCCTCAAACTGTTCAACCGGGGACGTTGACAGATGAAGATGATCACCGCGGCGCTGGCCGCCCCTCTCCTCCTCGCCGCGATCGGCACCGCGCCCGCGAAGGCGACCGACGCCGGCGATCCGCTGGCCACCACACCGCAGACGGTGCCCGCCATCCTCTCCGCAAAGCAGAAACAGCTCTACACGCAGGTGCTGACCGCGATCCGCGCGCAGCGATGGGCGGACGCCAGGGCGCTGCTCGACGGCGCGGAGAACGGCCCGCTCAGCGATTTCCTGCGCGCCGAACTGCTGCTCGCGCCGAACAGCCCGCGTGCGGAAGTGTCGGACATCATGCCGATCCTCGCGCGTTCCCCGCAACTGCCCAAGGCCGAGCAGCTCGGCCGTCTCGCCGCGCGGCGTGGCGCGACCGAGGTTCCGGCGCTGCCGCCACAGACGCGCCTGACCTGGGCCGGCAGCGCGCCGCGCCGCGTCGGCGCGAACAGCGTCAGCGACCCCTTTGCCAACGGCCTCGCCAGCAGCATTCCGGACCGCATCAAGAACGACGATCCGGCGGGCGCCGAAGCGCTGCTCAACGCGGTGATCGACAAGCTGTCGCCCGACGCCCGCGCCGAATGGACGCAAAAGGTCGCCTGGTCCTATTATATCGAGAATGACGACGCGAACGCGCTGCGCCTGTCGCAGGCCTGCATGCAGAACGGCGGCTCCTGGGCGACGCAGGGCGCGTGGGTCAACGGCCTCGCCGCATGGCGCCTGCGCGACTATCGCACCGCGCTGATCGCCTTCGACCGGGTGGCGAAGGAAGCGCCCGACAGCGAATTGCGCGCCGCCGGCCATTATTGGGCCTCGCGCGCCGCGATGGCCGCGGGCGAGCCCGCCGCGGTCCAGCCCCGCCTGCGCTCCGCCGCCGCAAACGAGGAAACCTTCTACGGCCTGCTCGCCGCCGAGGTCCTCGGTCAGGCGCCGGTCCACCAGCAGCAGAATGTCCGCGCCGACCGCAGCGCCTGGCGCGCGCTCGACCATCTGCCGAACGTCCGCGCCGCCATCGCGCTCGCCGAGATCGGCGAAGACAAGTTCGCCGACGACCTGCTGCGCCACCAGGCGCGCATCGGCGACCCCAGGCAGCACGAGGATGTGCTCGCCATCGCCGGCGCGCTCAGCCTGCCCGAAACCCAGCTCTATCTCGCGCACAATACGCCGCAGGGCCGCCGCCTCGCCGCCGCGGCGCGCTATCCGCAGCCCAAATGGGAGCCCAATGGCGGGTGGAAGGTCGATCCGGCGCTGGTCTTCGCCCACACGCTCCAGGAATCGCGCTTCCAGCGCGCCGTGGTCAGCCCGGCGGGTGCTTTCGGCCTGATGCAGGTGCTGCCCGGCACCGCGCGCGACGTCGCCCGCTGGCGCGGCGAGACGGTCAACACCTCCGACCTGCGCAATCCAGCGGTCAATATGGATTTCGGACAAAGCTATCTGCAATATCTCAGCCGCGACGCATCGACAGGCGGCCAGCTGCCCAAGGTGATCGCCGCCTATAACGCCGGCCCCGCGCCGATCGCCCGCTGGCAGAGCGAGATCCGCGACAATGGCGACCCGCTGCTCTACATGGAATCGATACCCTATTGGGAAACGCGCGGCTATGTCGGCATCGTGCTGCGCAACTACTGGATGTACGAGGCGCAGCAGGGCAAGCCGTCGGACAGCCGCGCCGCGCTCGCGCAGGGCAAATGGCCGCGCTTCCCCGACGGCAAGGACCGCACCCGGCTGAGCTATGCCAGCGGCCTGACGAATGCCGATTGACGAGAGCCTGACGTTCCGGCCCGTCCGGATCGGCGTGCTGACGATTTCCGACAGCCGCAGCGAAGCCGACGACCGGTCGGGCGACACGCTCGTCGAGCTGCTCACCGGCGCGGGACATGAACTCGCGGTCCGCGCTATCATCCGCGACGAGACAGACCTGATCGTCTCGCGCCTCCACAACTGGATCGATGACCCCGAAATCGACGTGGTGATCACCACCGGCGGCACCGGCCTGACCGGCCGCGATGTGACGCCCGAAGCGCTGCACCGGCTCGACGGCAAGGACATCCCGGGCTTCGGCGAGCTGTTCCGCTGGCTCAGCTACCAGAGCATCGGCACCTCGACGATCCAGTCGCGCGCCTGCGCGGTGGTCGCGCGCGGCACCTATATCTTCGCGCTCCCCGGCTCGACCGGCGCGGTAAGGGACGCGTGGGAAGGCATCTTGTCGACCCAGCTCGACAGCCGCCACCGCCCCTGCAACTTCGTCGACCTGATCCCGCGTTTGATGGAATAGCACTCTCCCTAACCCCGTCATTCCCGCGAACGCGGGAATCCCGCTTCTTTCTTTCCCTTCTTCGTGCCTTTGCGCCTTTGCGTGAGTCCTGAAAAATCTCACGCAAAGGCGCAAAGGCACGAAGAAAGACAAGCTGGATTCCCGCTTGCGCGGGAATGACGATGGCGGAAATGTTCTTTATTTGTTCTCAAGGCTGCGGTAGCCTTGCGGCATGCAGCCCGCAAAGCCCCTGCCCCCGATCTCCGGGCGCGGCGCACCCGCCAACCCGCGCCCGACGCGCACCGGCTCGCCGGATCGCGAGGCCGACGGCGACTGGCTCGATGCGGCTGAGGAGATCGATGGCGCCCCTCCGCCGCTGCGCACCACCGTCACCGTCGAGCACCCCAAAACGATCATCGCCCGCAACGCCTCGCCCGACCTCGGTTTCGACCGCTCGATCAATCCCTATCGCGGTTGCGAGCATGGCTGCGTCTATTGCTACGCCCGCCCGACGCACGCCTTTCACGACCTGTCGCCCGGTCTCGATTTCGAAAGCCGGCTGTTCGCCAAGCCCGACGCCGCGACACTGCTCCGCACCGAACTGGCGAAGCGCAATTACAAGGTCGCGCCGATCGCCATCGGCACCAACACCGACGGCTATCAGCCGATCGAGCGCGACTGGGGCATCACCCGTTCGGTGATAGAGGTGCTGGCGGAAACGCGGCACCCGTTGCTGATCACCACCAAGTCCGACCGGCTGCTGCGCGACATCGACCTGCTCGCGCGCATGGCGAAAGACGATCTCGTCGGCGTCGCCATTTCGGTGACCACGCTCGATCCCAAGCTCGCGCGCACGCTCGAACCGCGCGCCCCGCATCCGCGGCGGCGGCTCGCCGCGATCCGCAGGCTGACCGACGCGGGCGTGCCGACGCAGGTCAACATCTCCCCGATCATCCCCGCGATCACCGATCATGAGATAGAGGTGATCATGGCCGCGGCGGCGGAGGCGGGAGCGATCCGCGCTTCCTGGATATTGCTCCGCCTGCCGTTCGAGGTCGCGCCGCTGTTCCGCGCCTGGCTCGCGGCGCATTATCCCGACCGCGCCGACAAGGTGATGCACATGGTGCAGGACATTCGCGGCGGCCGCGACAATGATCCGAACTATTTCACCCGCATGAAGGGCCAGGGCATCTGGCCCGACCTGATCCGCGCCCGCGTCAAGCGCGCCGCCCGCGCGCACGGCATGAACCGCAGCTTCCCGCCGATCCGCAGCGACCTGTTCCGGCCGCCCGAGCGTGACGGACAGATGGAGCTGTTCTAGGCCTCCGCCAGCGACTTCAACCGGTAGCCCTTGTAATCGTCGCGCAGCTGGCGCTTCAATATCTTGCCCGTCGCGGTGTGGGGCAGTTCGTCGACGAAGACCACCTCGTCGGGCAGCCACCATTTGGCGACCTTGTCCTTCAGATAATCGACGA
>CALMYE010000288.1 GCA_937873425.1 uncultured Sphingopyxis sp.
TGCGGCGCGACCGGCCCGACGCGGTGCTGATCACCGGCGACCTGACGATGCGCGCGCGATCCCATGAATTCGCCGCCGCCTGCGACTGGATCGAGGGGCTCGACGTGCCGGTGACGGTCGAGGTCGGCAATCACGACCTGCCCTATTTCAACCCGCTCGCCCGGCTGTTCTGGCCCTACGCCCGCATCCGGCGGATCAAGCGGCTGGTCGAGCGCGCGCTCGATTTTCCCGGCCTCGCGGTCGTGCCGCTCAAGACGACGGCGCGCGCCCAGTGGCGGCTCGACTGGTCGAAGGGCCGCGTGACGCCCCGCGCATTGGCGAAGACGCTCGCGGCGATCGACGCGCTGCCGGCGGGGACGAAGATACTCGTGACGGCGCACCATCCGCTGGTCGAGGCCGACACGAAAAGCCGCGCGCTGACCCGCGGCGGCGAACATGCGCTCGCCGAACTGGCGAGGCGCGGCGTCGCGGCGGTGCTGACCGGCCATGTCCACGACGCCTTCGACCTGATGAAGGAGACGGACGCCGGCCCGATCCGCATGATCGGCGCCGGCACACTGTCGCAGCGCATCCGCTCGACCCCGCCCAGCTTCAACCAGCTCTCGGTCGCGGGCGGCGCGATCGACGTGCGCGTCCGCAACCTCGCCCATGTGCCGACGCCGGACATGCAGATCCCCGCCATACCCCCCGACGCGCTGCCGCCGCGCGCGCCCGGCGAGCCGGTCGCCCCGATCCGCGCGATTCCCCCGGTCGATCCGCCGGTGCATTGACTGCCTGCACCCCTGCGAAGGCAGGGGTCCATCTCCGGTCGTGGCATTTCGAAACGGCAGGAGATGGGTCCCTGCCTTCGCAGGGACACGGAATTGGCATCACCGATCTGCCGCTTCCTTTCCTTATCGTCCCGCTATAGGTTGCAACAAAAAACGGGAAGAGGGCCATGCTGACCAAGGGCGACGATTATCCGCTGCACCAGACCAGCGAGCCGGTCGCGTTCGCCGGCACCGACCGCAATTTCTACGACCGCTATTTCTTCAACGGCGCCAGCCCCGACGGATCGCTCTTCTTCGCCGCAGCGATGGGATTCTATCCGCAGCTCGGCATCGTCGACGCGAGTTTCTGCGTCGTTATGGACGGCGTGCAGCACAATCTGCGCGCGAGCCGCCACTCGGGGGGCGAGCGGCTCGACCTGTCGGTGGGGCCGATCGCCGTCTCCATCGACATGCCGCTGGAGGTGGTCACGCTGCGCATCGCCGCCAACGACGGGCCGCTCGCCGCCGAGCTGACCTTCACCGGGCGGCATTTCCCGATTCTGGAGCCGCGCTTCATCCGCCGCAACGGCACGCGCCTGTTCATGGACTATACGCGGATGACGCAGAACGGCCGCTGGTCGGGCTGGCTGTCGGTCGATGGACAGCGGATCGACGCGGGCGACGCCTGGACCGGCACCCGCGACCGCAGCTGGGGCATCCGCCCCGTCGGCGCCAGCGAGCCGCAGCCGCCGCCCGGGGGCAATTTCAGCCAGTTCTTCTGGCTATGGACGCCGTGCAACTTCCCCGACCGCTCGCTCTTCTTCCACAGCAACGACGACGGCGCGGGGAGCCCATGGAACCGCCGTGCGGTGATCGCGACCGACGCGGGCGCCGAAACCCATTTCGACGCCGCGACCTTCGCGATCGACTGGCAGGCGGGCACGCGGCGCATCGCGAAGCTGACCGCCGATCTGGGCGGCGGCCGCGTGCTGACGCTGACGCCCTCGGGACCCGTCTTCGCGATGAGCGGGCTCGGCTATACGCATCCGGCATGGGGCCACGGCCTCGACCACGGCCGCGATCTCGCCGTCGCGCACGACAGGCTGAGCGAAGCCGAGCGCGGCTGGGGCAATCCGCTGGCGATGCACATCCAGGCCCCGGTCACCGCCGAACTCGCCGACGGCGGCACGCCGCGCCGCGGCACCGGCGTGCTCGAACAATTGTTCGTCGGTCCCCATACACCGTCGGGCCTGACCGGCTTGATGGACCCGGCCGCATGAGCTTTCCGACGTCGCCGGAGGCGATGAGCCCGGCGTGGCTGGCGGACAGGCTGGGGCAGGCGCCCGATGCTCTGCGCGGTTTCACCGCCAGCAAGGTCGGCACCGGGCAGATGTGCGACAGCTTCCGCCTGACGCTCGACTGGGCGCCCGGCGTCGATGCGCCCGCCACCGTCATCGCCAAATGCCCGAGCCACGACGAGGCGAGCCGCAACATCGCGAAGCTCACGGGCACATACGTCAAGGAAGTCGGCTGGTATCGCCATCTCGCCGCGGCGAGCGGGGTGCCGTGCCCGGCATGCCATCATTACGCCATCGCCGGCAACGACGTCGATTTCATCCTGATCCTCTCCGACCTCGCCCCCGCGCGCCAGGGCGACCAGCTCGCGGGCCTCGGCCTTGCGGAGCTCCGCCCCTGCATCATGGCGGCGGCGAAGCTCCATGCGCATCTGTGGAACGACGCGCGGCTGGGCGACCTGCCCTGGCTCGCGCGCGACAATCGCGAACTCATCCGCGCCCTGTTCCCGCAGCTCTACCTCGGCTTTCGCGACCGCTATGCCGGGCGGCTGGCGCCCGAACTGCTCGAGGTCGGCGCGGGGCTGGTCGATCGGCTCGACGCCTGGCTCGCGCGCGAGCCCGCCGCGCCGGCGCTGGTCCACGGCGACCTGCGCATCGACAATATCCTGTTCGCGCCCGACGGACAGCGCTGCTGGCTCGTCGACTGGCAGACGCTCGGCCGCGGCAGCGGCGCGGCCGACCTCGCCTATCTGATCGGCACCAGCATCGCCGACCCGGACGAACGCGCCGCCGCCGACCGCCCGGCCTTCGACCACTGGATCGCCGCGCTCCGGGCCGAAGGCGTCGATCCCGACGAGGCGGCGCTGTGGACCGACTACCGCGTCGGCGCGCTCGGCGGCTATTTCATGGCCGTCTTCGCCTCGATGAACGTCGAGCGCACCCAGCGCGGCGACGAGATGTTCGCGGTGATGGCGGAACGGCCCGCACGGCAGGCGTTGATGCTGGGGAGTCTGGAACTGCTCGCATGAAAAAGGGCGGTCCGTCGCCGGACCGCCCTTCTCTTCTCCACCCGTCGGTGGAAGAAACTTAGCGCTTCGAGAACTGGAAGCTGCGGCGGGCCTTCGCCTTGCCGTATTTCTTGCGCTCGACCGCGCGGCTGTCGCGGGTCAGGAAGCCGGCCGACTTCACCGCGCTGCGCAGCGCGGGCTCGAAGCGGGTCAGCGCCTGCGAGATGCCGTGCAGCACCGCGCCCGCCTGGCCCGACAGGCCGCCGCCCTTGACGGTCGCGACGACGTCATACTGGCCGACGCGGTCGGTCAGGCCGAAGGGCTGGTTGATGACGAGGCGCAGCGTCGGGCGCGCGAAATAGACTTCCTGGTCGCGGCCGTTGACGATGATCTTGCCCGTGCCGGGCTTGACCCATACGCGGGCGACGGCGTCCTTGCGGCGGCCGGTCGCATAGGCGCGGCCCTGCGCATCGACCTGCTTTTCGCGCAGCGGCGCGGCCGGGGCTTCGGGGGTCGCGACGCCTTCGACGGCGCCGGCGAGATCCTTGAGATCGGTCATGGTCTGTTCGTCGGCCATCATGCACCCACCTTGTTCTTGCGGTTCATCGACGCGACGTCGATCACTTCGGGGTTCTGTCCTTCGTGCGGATGCTCGGCTCCGGCGAAGATGCGCAGGTTGCGCATCTGCTGGCGGCCAAGCGGGCCGCGCGGGATCATGCGTTCGACGGCCTTTTCGAGCACGCGCTCGGGGAAGCGGCCTTCCAGCACCTTCTGCGGGCTGGTTTCCTTGATGCCGCCGGCATAGCCGGTGTGCTTGTAGTAACGCTTGTCCTGCAGCTTCTTGCCGGTGAACGCCACCTTTTCGGCGTTGATGACGATGACATTGTCACCGCAATCGACGTGCGGGGTGAAGCTCGGCTTGTGCTTGCCGCGCAGGATGTTGGCGATGATCGTCGCGACGCGGCCCACGACCAGGCCGTCGGCGTCGATCAGCACCCATTTCTTTTCGACCGTGGCGGCGTTCGCCGAAGCGGTCGTCTTGGTCAGCGCCTTCATGGCGACCTCCTTGAGACGGGATGAGGACGGGGAGCCCCCGTCCGAAACAGACGCGCCGCACATGCCCGAGGCGGACAGAGCGGCGTTTCGGAGCGGGCCAATGGCGCCAAAAGCCGTCAAAGTCAAGCACAGGGCCGCTTTGCTGACGGGTAAAATGATACCTGTTAATAGGGAGCGGCGATATCGAGCGCCCTGATACGTTCCTCCACCAGCGTGCGCGCTTCGGTCCCGGGCTCCGTCACCCAGCTCTGCCGCTGCTCGCGCAGGACGAGGCCGGAGGCGGCGTCGATCGTCCAGAGCATATCGATGCGCAGCGGCGTGCCGGGCCGCAATTCGGCGTGGTCGACCCGCGCGATCGTCCGATGGCCGCCCACCTGTTCGCCCGGCTCCGCTGCGGCATCGGCGGGCGCGATCAGCGCGCGGATGTCGGCGCCGATCGCCTTGTCGCGCTCCGCCTCGGGCAGCGCGGCGAGCAGATCCGCGACTTGGCGCGCCTCGGGCGAGGCGGCGGAGGCGGCCAGATCGTGCGTCCGCCGGGCGACGCGGGTCCACAGCGCCTGCGGATCGGCGAGCGTGACGCCCCGCCCCTCCGCATCGACGAGATAGGCGACGGGCTCGCCGACGATCGGCTGCAACAGCCCGGTCAGCGCCTGCACCAGTTCGGGCCGCGCATCCGATTCGATCCGCAGCAGTGTCGCGTCGAGCCGGTATCCTCGCCCCGCGCGCTGCCATTCCAGCGTGTAGACGAGCGCGAATTCGATCAGCGCACCCGATCGACCGAGGCGACGCGTCGTCACCCGATAGGAAAGGGGCCGGTCGAGCGGCGGCGCGAAGCGCGGCTCGGCGACCGGTGCAGCGTCGGTCGGCGAAGCCGCAGCTTCCGGCGCCGCGAGCAGCAGCAGGGCGCCGCCCAACGCGCCGGCCAGCGTCATCCCGCCCGGCGTCCCTCGCGGTGCAGCCCCGCCGCGACGATCGCGACGAGGATCGCGCCCACGACCTGATGCGCGACCGCGATCCACAGCGCGACGCCGGTCAGCACCGTCGCGATGCCGAGCGCCATCTGCACCGCCACGCCCGCGACCAGCAGCCAAACCTCGCTTCGTGCGCCGCGCCGCCACAGGCGCAGCGCGAGCCACAGCAGCGCGGCCGTAGCGACCCACGACCACCAGCGATGCAGGAAATGCAGCAAGAAGGGATCGTTGGTGACGGTCAGCCACACGCCCCCCGTCCAATCGATCCCTTCCGGCACCAGATGGTCGTTCATCAGCGGCCATGTGTTCGCGACCTGCCCGGCATTGAGCCCCGCGACCCACGCGCCGAGCAGCAGCTGGACGAACACTATCGCGATCACCCCGACCGCAAAACCGGTGAGCCGCGCCGGACGCGCCCGGCGGTCGCGCGCGAGCGCCGACAGGTCGCGCGCCGTCCACACGAGCCCCGCGAGCAGGAACAGCGCGGTCAGCAGATGCGCCGCCAGCCGGTAATGGCTGACATCGACGCGATATTCGAGGCCGGAGGCGACCATCCACCAGCCGATCGCCCCCTGCAGCCCGACAAGCGAGGTCAGCGCGAACAGCCGCCAGCCATAGCCCGGCGGAATCGCGCGGCGCCACGCATACCAGGCGAGCGGCACCAGCATCGCCGCACCGACGATGCGCCCGAGGATGCGGTGCAGCCATTCCCAGAAGAAGATCGCCTTGAAGGCGTCGAGCGACATGCCCTTGTTGATCTCCTTATATTCGGGGATCTGCTTGTATTTCTCGAATTCCTCGATCCAGTCCGCTTCATTGGTGGGCGGGATCACGCCCGACACCGGGCGCCATTCGGTGATCGACAGCCCCGATTCGGTCAGCCGGGTGATGCCGCCGACGCCGACCACGACAATGACGAGCAGGGCGACGAGCCACAACCAGCGCGCGAGCGCCGCGGGGCGGGGACCGGAAACAGGAGAAAGCGCCATGCCCGCCCTATCGGCGCTCCCCCCGCGACAGGTCAAGGGGCGTGGTGGGTCGGTGTGGATTCCGATCGGCGACCGGTTGGGGGAACCGAAAGCCCCTCCTCTTCAGAGGCGATTATATCGATTGCAAACCAGCATGCCGCTGGCGGCTTTGGAGTGGTGAGCGGCTCTCGAAAATCCTCCCTGTCGCACAGCGATGGGGAGGATTTCGCGGCAGAAACCGCCCGATACCCACCGTTTCCCGTCCGCGTTTGCAATCGATACTATCGCCTTTCCTTTATGAAGGCGCGATGGCGAGCAGTTCGACGGTGAAGAACAGGATCGCGCCGCCGCGCAAGCGCCGCGGCGGCGGATACAAGAAGGGGCGGCCCTGTGTCAGGTGCCGCCCCAGTCGGTGGACCCGTCGGGGAGAGGGAGAGGACGGGTCGGAGATTCGGTGTCGTTGGCTTATGCTTTGCCGGTTCAGCGCGACGCCATCCGGGCTTCGGTTTCGGCCTCGGCGACGCCGGCGACCTTGAGCGCGGCGCGGAACTGCTTGGCGGCGGCGCGTTCGTTGCCCGCTTCGCACAGCTTCTTGCCGGTCGAGACGAAACGCTTCGCATTGGCCTGCTTGCTGCCCTCGACGCTGGAAGCGGCGGTCGCGGCCTGGTCGGCGAGGCCGGCGCAGCGATAGTCGCTGCTCTGCGCATAGGCCGGCGCGGTCGTCGAGATCAGCCCGGCGAAGGCGAGCGCCGAAGCGCCGACGATCGCGAAGGCGGTGGGGAAGCGGCGGAAAGTGGAGAGCCGATAGGTCATGGGAGAGGTTCCTTTCGTTTCGTTGTGCAACCTTTTTAGCTGCGCTTGCGCACTTAGATAATCCTCTATAATCTGCAAGTGCCTTGAAGCAGGATTTAACAATCCCCCACGGGGTCCTCGACGGGATCGAGGCGTTCCTGCGCGTCGCGGAGCGGCGGAGCTTTTCCGCCGCCGCCAGCGATCTCGGCGTCTCGCCCTCGGCGATCAGCCAGACGATCAAGGGGCTGGAGGCGCGCGTCGGCGCGCCTTTGTTCATGCGCACGACGCGCAGCGTCGGGCTGACCCAGGCGGGCGAGATGTTCCTCGAGCGCGCCGCACCCGCCTATGCCGGGCTCGGCGACGCCTATGAAGCGGCGCGCAACCTCGGCAACCGGCCCGCGGGACGGCTGCGCATCAACCTGATGCGCGGCGCGGTGCAGCCCCTGTTCGAACCGATCATCGCCGGCTTCTGCGACGCCTATCCGGAGATCGAGCTCGAAATCTATGCCGACGACGCGCTGTCGGACCTCAGCGCCGGCGGGTTCGACGCCGGGGTGCGAATGGGCGAATCGCTCGACGCCGACGTGATCGCGGTGCGATTGTCGGGCCCGTTCCGCTTCGTCGCCGTCGCGACGCCCGCCTATTTCGCGGCGCATGGCCGCCCCGAAACGCCCGAGGATCTGCGCGACCATCGCTGCGTCCGCTTCCGCATGGCGAGCGGCGCGATCATGCCCTGGACCTTCGAAAAGGGGAATCGCGAATATGAGGTCGGCGTCACCGGGCCGGTGATCGTCAACGACTGGATCGCGGCGATGGTCGCGATGCGCGCCGGCGTCGCGATGAGCATGATGCCCGAACCGATGGCCGAGGCGATGGTCCGGTCGGGCGAGATCGAACCGGCGCTCACCGGCTATGCCGCCTCCACCTCCGGCCTGTTCCTCTATTATCCCGGCCGCAAGCAGGTGATGCCCAAGCTGCGCGCCTTCATCGACTATGTGCGCGACCATCTGCCCGACGACCTTGCCGGCTGATCAGGGGCGGCTTTCGATTCGACGTGCAAAGCATTCCCTTCATCGCCCGCAGAAAAAATGCTCTGGTGCCCCCGGCCGATTCGGGGCAGCAGGTTGTCAACTAAAAAAGTTGGGATGTTTTCATGATCGATCTCGCGGCCATCGACTTTACCGCGCTCCTGCCTTTCATCCTCATCGGTTTCGCCGCGCAGCTCGTCGACGGCGCGCTCGGCATGGCCTTCGGGGTCATCTGCAATACGCTGCTCGTCACCCTCGGCGTCCCCCCGGCGATCGCATCGGCCCGCATCCATGTCGTCGAAATGTTCACCACCGGCGTATCGGGCCTCAGTCACTTGTTTCACCGCAACATCGACTGGCCGCTGTTCTGGCGTCTGCTGATTCCCGGGGTGATCGGCGGGGTCACCGGCGCCTATTTGCTGTCCTGGCTGCACCTCGAATATGACGAGCAATGGGTTCGACCCTTCGTGCTTACCTATCTGGTGCTGATCGGCATCTGGCTGCTGGTGCGCGGCCTGCTCTATCCGCCCAAATTCGCGAGGCCCAAGGTCGTTGCGCCGCTGGCTGTGGCCGGCGGCTTCCTCGACGCCGCGGGCGGCGGCGGATGGGGGCCGGTCGTGACCTCGAATCTGCTGGTGCAGGGCGGCGAGCCGCGCAAGGTCGTCGGCACGGTCAACAGCGTCGAATTCTTCCTGGCCGTTTCGGTCTCGATCGCCTTCATCTGGAATCTGGGCATCGAGGACATCCTCGGCCCGACGCTCGGCCTGATCATCGGCGGCGTCGCTGCGGCCCCGCTCGGCGCCTTCCTCGCCAAGCGCTTCGCGCCCAAGCTGATGCTGGTGCTGGTCGGCATCGTCCTCACCGCGACCAGCCTGTTCGGCCTGTGGCGGTTTCTGGCGTGATAGCGCGCGGCGGGAAACCGTCCTGACAAATGGAACCATAGCCCTGAGCCTGTCGAAGGGCGCTTATCCGAGAAGCGCCCTTCGACAGGCTCAGGGCGACGGTGATGAACGATCCCCCTAACCCGGCCCCCTCAGTTGGCCGGCCGGGTCTCGTCGATTTTCTCGACCCATTCGGGATAGAAGCTCGGCTCGCGCGCCGACCAGCCCGGCGCAGTCGCGGCGGCTTCGCTGATCGACTGGAGCAACAGCTTGCGCTTGTCGGGGTGCAGATGCGGCAGCGACGCCGCGGCGCAGAAGGCGCCGGGCAGCCACGGCCGCGCATGCGCGCCGAGCAGCCGCTCGTAGAGGAAGCGATAGGCGGCGAAGCTCGGCAGCCGGTCCTGCCCCAGGTCGAACGCCGACACGGTGACGAGCGGCGCCATGAAGCCTTCGAGCGCGTCGAGCCCGCTGTCGTCCGGAATATGCGCGCGAATGCCGCCCAGCCGCTGATAGACTTTCGCCTGCACGCGGATCGCGGTTTCCTCGACCATGTCGCGCGACCAGCGCGCGATCGCATCGTCGCGTTCCAGCCCGATGTCGAGCGAACGGCGGATGTAACGCTGGGTGCCCGGAAGGAACCCTGCGAATTCCTTGATCTCCGCGAACGATAGATCGCCTGCCGCTGGTCCTGAACGCGTCACCATGGTCATGCTCCCGCTCGGCACCCGGGGAGCCATCCCCCCGGAGGCCTGCATTGAACAGTCTGCCACCAAATTGGTTAGTGGCGGGTTAACCATGGTGTCGGGACATGTTCAGCAAATCCCTGGGGCGTTGCGCCGCGTCGCGACCGGGCCTAACAGCATGTCCAGAACAAAAGACATGCAGGGATGCCACCATGCCGCACACACCGCAGCCGGTCCTGTCCGCCACCGGCCTCTTCACCCCCGCCGAACGCATCGCCAACGAAGAACTTGTCGCCAGTTTCAACGAATATGTTGCATTGCACAATAGGGAAAATGCGGCGGCCATCGCGGCGGGCGAAGTCACGGAACTGACGGAATCGAGCGTCGAATTCATCGAGAAGGCGAGCGGCATCGGATCGCGCTTCGTGGTCGACAAGGCGGGCATTCTCGACCCGGCGCACATGGCGCCGCGCCTGCCCGAGCGATCGAACGACGAACTGTCGATTCTCGCCGAGATCGGCGTCGCCGCGGCGAAGGATGCGCTCGTGCGCGCCGGGCGCGACGCGGGCGATGTCGATGCAGTGCTGTGCGCGGCGTCGAACATGCAGCGCGCCTATCCGGCGATGGCGGTCGAAATCCAGGACGCGCTCGGCATCGACGGCTTCGGCTTCGACATGAATGTCGCCTGCTCGTCGGCGACCTTCGGCATCCAGACGGCGGCCGACTATATCCGCGCCGGCCATGCGAAAAGCGTGCTGGTCGTGAACCCCGAAATCTGCTCGGGGCATCTCAACTGGCGCGACCGCGACAGTCATTTCATCTTCGGCGACGTCGCGACCGCGATCCTGATCGAAGACAAGGATATCGCGCCCGCCGGGCATTGGGACATTCTCGGCACCAAGCTGAAAACCGTCTTCTCGAACAATATCCGCAACAATTTCGGCTTCCTCAACCGCGCGCACGGCGGCATCGACCAGTCGGGACCCAGGACCGACAAGCTCTTCGTCCAGGAAGGGCGCAAGGTGTTCAAGGAGGTCGTGCCGATGGTCGCCAACATGATCGTCGAGCAGATGGAGCTGCTGGGCCTGACCGGCGGCGACATGCGCCGCCTGTGGCTGCATCAGGCGAACACCAACATGAACCGGCTGATCGCGCAGCGCGTGCTGGGCCACGAGGCGAGCGAAGACGAAAGCCCGACCGTGCTCGACACCTATGGCAACACGTCGAGCGCCGGGTCGATCATCGCCTTCCACCTCCATCACGAGGATATGCAGGCGGGCGACACCGGCCTCATCTGCTCCTTCGGCGCCGGCTATTCGGCGGGCACGGTGTTTGTGCGGAAAACGTGAGATAAATCGTCGCCCCCGCGCAGGCGGGGGCCGCCGTCGGCCTTGCTCTTCATCGCTGCGCAAACCTCCCACGGCTCCGCCTGCGCGGGCGACGGCTACGGCACGAAGGTCATGAACAGATAGATGGCGAACAGCATCAGGTGGATGACCCCCTGCAGCACCGTCGTGCGCCCGTTCGCCAGCGTCTGCACCGCGACGATCAGCGACAGGAACAGCAACACCATCGACTTGGCGTCGAGGCCGAGGCTGATCGACAGGCCGGTCGCGACCGACAGGATCGCCACCGCCGGAATGGTCAGGCCGATCGTCGCGAGCGCCGAGCCCAGCGCGAGGTTGAGGCTGGTCTGAAGCCGGTCGGCCTTCGCCGCGTTCACCGCCGCCAGCCCTTCCGGCGCGAGGATCAGCGCCGCGATCAGCACGCCGAGCACCGCCGCCGGCGCGCCCCAGTCGGCGAGCAGCGCGCCGATCGTCGGCGACAGCGCCTTGGCGAGCAGCACGACCCCGAACAGGCAGGCGACCAGCAGCCCGAGCGACAGCCACATCCGCTTCGCGCTCGGCGGCGCGGCATGGGCGTCGGGCTCGTCGTGCGCCTCGCCCTCGGGCAGGAAATAGTCGCGGTGGCGCACCGTCTGCACCAGCGCGAAGGTGCCGTAGAGGATCAGCGACACGACCGCAACGAAGCCGAGCTGCATCGGCGAATAGAAGGGGCCGGGCACGCTCGTCGTGAAATTGGGCAGCACCAGCGTCACGATCGTCAACACCGTCAGCGTCGCGAGCGCGGCGCCGATGCCGGTGCGCTGGAATCTTTGTTCGTGATGGCGGATCGACCCGACGAGCAGGCACAGCCCCATCAGCAGGTTCAGGATCACCATCACCGCCGCGAACACCGTGTCGCGCGCCAGCGTCTGCGCCTTTTCGGGTTCGGCCTGCATCAGGGTCAGGATCAGCCCGACCTCGATCACCGTCACCGCGAGCGCGAGGATCAGCGTGCCGAACGGCTCGCCGACGCGGTGCGCGACCACCTCTGCATGATGGACCGCCGCGACCACCGCGCCCGCGAGGATGACCGAGACCAGCAGCGCGTTGAGCGGCATCGCGAGACTGGCGAAGGCCGCCACGAAGGCGAGGACCGGGAATATGTCGTTGGTGCGGTCGGCGA
>CALMYE010000289.1 GCA_937873425.1 uncultured Sphingopyxis sp.
TCCAGCGCCACCTGCTGCCCAGGGGCGAGATGCTGCACCGCGGGCGGAAGGTCGATCTGAACGCGATCGAGGATATCGCGCTGCTGGCGATCGAGGGCGAGCGCGACGACATCTCCGGCATCGGCCAGACCAAGGCGGCGCTGACGCTGGCGAAGGCGCTGCCGGCGGAGAAGAAGAAATATCTGATGGCCAAGCGCGTCGGCCATTACGGCATCTTCAACGGCCGCAAATGGCGCGAGGATATCGCGCCGGTGGTCGAAAAATGGATTCGGGCGAACGGGGGGTGACCTGTCTTCTCCCCTCCCGCTTGCGGGAGGGGTCGGGGGTGGGCCAGCGGCGTTGCGACTGCCCACCCCGCTGCGACTAGCGGACAAGTCCGCAAGTCTCGCTGCCCCTCCCGCCTGCGGGAGGGGAGGCTGGCTTCAATGCCAGGGCGACGTCCGCACGCTCCAATAAACGAGATAGAGCAGCCCCGCCCACAAGAGCAGGATGAAGGCCATCCCCGCGCGGCTCGACGGGCGGGTGCTCGCGGCTTCGGCGGCGGCGTGGAGGTCGGCCCAGAGCGCGTCGGGGATCAGGCGGCGCACCGCCCACAGGCCGAGCGGGACGATCACCAGATCGTCGAGCCAGCCCAGCACGGGAATGAAATCGGGGATCAGGTCGATCGGCGACAGCGCACAGGCGGCGACCGCGACCGCGAGCAGGCGCGCCGCCCACGGCACGCGCGGGTCGCGCGCGGCGAGCCAGGCGGCGTGCGCCTCGACCGCGAGGCGGCGGCCGAGATCGCCGATGCGTTCGGAAAGGGATTTGCCGGTCATCGCGGCATAGACTAGCCTTTCGTCGTGGCTATCCAACTGAAAAGCGCGCGCGTCGAGCGCTGGCCGGTGGCGGGGGCGTTCGTCACCAGCCGCGGTTCGCAGGCGCATGTCGATGTCGTCGTCGCCGAGGTCGAGGGCGACGATGCGGTTGGACGCGGCGAGGGGACGCCGCTCCATTATCTGGGCGAGGAGGCGCTGGGGTGCCGCGACGCGATATTGCGCGCCGCGCCGCATATCGCGGGCCTCGCCGCGGCCGACGCGCGCCGCGCGGTGCAGGAGCTGATGCCGCCGGGCGCGGCGCGCAACGCGCTCGACTGCGCGCTGTGGGACGTCGAGGCGAAGCAGCGCGGCCTCAGGCTGTGGCAGCTCGCGGGCTGCGACGGCGCGCCGACCGCGCGGGTGACCGCCTTCACCATCTCGCTGGGAAGCCCCGGCGCGATGGCCGAACAGGCCGCGACCGCCGAGGCCGACGGCTACGGCCTGCTCAAGATCAAGCTGACCGGCGAGGGCGACCGGCTGCGCGTCGCCGGGGTGCGCAAGGGTGCGCCGAACGCCCGGCTGATCGCCGACGCCAACGAAAGCTGGGGCCAGCTCGACATTTTGAGCGAGGCCGAGGCGCTGGCCGACATGGGGGTCGAGATGATCGAGCAGCCCGTGCCGGCGGGCGCCGACGCGCTGCTCGATCCCCTCTATGCGCCCATCCCCTTCGTCGCCGACGAAAGCTGTCACACCGCCGCCGACGTCGCGCGGATCGGGCCATTCTACGACGGGGTGAACGTCAAGCTCGACAAGGCGGGCGGGCTGACCGAGGCGCTGCGGCTCGCCGACGCCGCCGACGCGGCGGGGCTGTCGATCATGGTAGGGTGCATGCTGGGGACCAGCCTCGCCATCGCGCCGGCGTTCGTGCTGGCGCAGCGCGCGAAGTGGGTCGATCTCGACGGGCCGGCGCTGCTGACGCACGATCGCGACGGCGGGTTCGAGTTCCGCGGCGGGCGGATCGGGCCGGCGGTGGGCTAGCTATGGGTGCCGACCTGTCGAACCCAAGCCTGTGCTCCCGCGAAGGCGGGAGCCCATCTCCTGCCGGTGCTATCTTGAACCCACCGGAGATGGGTCCCCGCCTCCGCGGGGACACGCATGTTTTTTGGCGGCGGGCGGGCGTCAGAGCGCCACCTCGGCATGCTTTCCGAGATCGCCTTCCTTCATCGTCATGCCGGTCATCAGCTTGAATGCGCCCTTGATGCCGGGCTCGGCGGTCCAGATCTCCGCATCGTCGAGGTCGAAGCGCAGCAGGAGCAGCTTCGGATCGGTCTTGCCGCCCTCGTACCAGGCCTCGATGCCGTTGTTCCACAACTTGTCGAGCACCGCGCGGTCGGTTTCGGGGCGCAGCGTGCCGGCGATGCAGGCGAACAGATCGTGGCCCTTCGAGGCGAATTGCGCCATCGCCGGGCCGCCGCCCGCGAGGCGGTTGTCGGTCGCGGTGAAGAACCAGAAGGCGCTGTCGGCGTCCTTGTCGAGCTGCGCGTTCATCGGGACATGATGCGCGCGCTCGCCGGCCAGGCCGA
>CALMYE010000290.1 GCA_937873425.1 uncultured Sphingopyxis sp.
GAGGGCATAGCGTGGATGGTACGCTAAACAACGCTAAGGGCGAACAATCAGCGAACGCTTATGCGACGCGGCTATCCGGCGGGAGATTGAGGGCCTTGCGGCCAGCGGAAGCGGCTGCGCGATCCCAGAGGAAATCGCCGGAGAAGGCAATATGCTCCCAACCCACGGGGGACGTATGGGCGAGCAGATAATCAGGCACCGCGACCGAGGTTGATCGTAGATGCTGGGCGGCAGCATCCATGTAGATCGTGTTCCAGTAGACGATCGCGGCGATGACTAGATTGAGGCCGGATGCCCGATATTGTTGCGCCTCATGGCTGCGGTCGATGATCCGGCCTTGGCGGAAGGTGTAGATTGCCTGCGTCAGGGCATGGCGTTGTTCGCTGTTGTTGAGACCAGCATGGCATCGCTGGCGCAGATCGGGATTTTCCAGCCAGTCCAGCATGAACAGGGTTCGCTCGATCTTGCCGATTTCCTGTAGCGCGACGTCGAGTTGGTTCTGCCGTTCGTACGCGGCGAGCTTTCGCAGCATGACCGATGGCGCGACATGGCCGGCCTTGATCGAGCCGACGAGGCGCAGCACGTCATCCCATTGTTCAGCGATGATGTCGGTGCGGATACGCTTGCCCATTAGCGGGGCGATGGCCGGATAGGCCTTAACCGGCGCGATCGGCGCGAGGCGCCGGTCTGGAAAGTCGCGCAGGCGCGGGCAGAAGCGAAATCCCAGCATCGCGCACAGGGCGAAGACATGATCGGTCGCCCCGCCAGTGTCGGTGTAATGCTCGACGATTTTCAGATCGGTGCCGTGGCTGGTGAGGCCGTCGAGAACATAGGGTGCCTCATGCGTCGCGGCAGAGATCACGTTGACGTGGTAAGGCGCACGCTGGTCGGAAACATGAGTGTAGAAGCTGAAGCCATGATCGACGCCATAGCGGGCGTTGATATCGCCGCCCGATGCACCGCGCTTCGCGCCCCTGAAGAACTGGCCATCGGAACTGGACGTTGTGCCGTCGCCCCATACGCGCGAGAATGGCAGGCGGTGATGCGCGTTGATGAGCACGGCCAGCGCCGCGCAGTAGCTGTCGTCGCGGATATAGGCGTCATGGGTCCACAGGAGCTGGTCGCGCGTCACGCCCTGGCTCGCGGCAGCCATGCGCGACAGGCCGAGATTGGTGGCATCCGCAAGGATGGTGGCGAGCAGCGCGTTTTCGTTGGGGCACGCTTCGCCGGTGCGCAGGTTCGTGAATGCAGCAAGAAAGCCGGTTTCCTGCGCCACTTCATGCAGCAGCTCGGTGATGCGGATGCGGGGCATCATCGCATCGAGCCGGTCAGCCAGCGCTTCGGCATCGGGCATCGCGATCGTGCGAACCGGGGATATCTGGAGGCGGCCGTCGCGGAACCGCACACCCTCCAGAGCGTCGCGCTTCAGGCGCTGGGCAAATTTCTTCAGTCGCCAGTCCAGTTCGCGGCCCCGTTGTTCGAGCCATTCGCTGGCTGTGGGTGGCAGACCAAGAGCCGACACGATTGGCTTCGCCTTCGGTTCGCTGAGCAGGTAGCTGTCGAACTGGCGGTATCCCGCCGATCGCTCCACCCAGACATCCCCCGAACGCAACTTGTTGCGCAGATGCGCGATCGTTGCGATTTCCCAGAGCCGCCGGTTGATCTTGCCGTTATCGCCAACGACGATTTTTCGCCATTCTTTACGGAAGGGCATCGGAGCGTCGGTAGGAAGATCGCGTTTGCCCGACCTGTTGAGGTCGCGCAGCATTTCGATGGCAGCGATCGTTTTCGCACTGCCCTTTCCGGCCCTGAACTGGAGCGTCTCAAGCAGGTCGGGGGCGAACTTGCGTAACGTCGCATAGCGGTCGGCCGCGACCGTCAGCGGATCGAGGTTGGCGGTTTCCGCGATGCTCGCCACTTCCGGCCTCGCCTTCATCAGGGTGTTCCACCCGACCGATGCGTCCAGGACCTCAATTGGATCTTCGCCAGTATCGACCGCATCGGTCAGCGCATCGATCGTTCTGCGAAAGATCAGCATCAGCCGCGCCACGTTCTTCGATGTGGCGGCATAGCTACGCGCCTGGGCATTCTTCGCGCGGGTGAAGATGCTGCCGATCAGCTTGTCCGCCATCTCCAGAGCGCTGTCGGTCAGCTGCTCTTCAAGATCGAGCAGGAAGGCAACCAGCGTGGCGCGCCGCCGGGAGGGAACGTATCGCTCGATCATATAGGCAGGCGATGCACGGCCTTCCCGGACATATTGCCGGAAGCGGTCCGCGTGGATGCGGCCAGCCACGTCCGGGGAGATGCCGATCTTCCGCACTTGCCGCAGGCGGTCGAGAATCTGGCGGATATGATCGGGCCTTGCCGCGATGGGAATGGTCTTGAGCGAAGCGAGCTGGCTCATGCCCCCGGCGTCGTCAAAGAGCTGGTCGAGGGCGTGGACCTGTTCAGCGCTGAGATCGTCGATCAGGGCATAGGCGGCTTGCTTGCGGGCACGCGCGCGCCCCGCGCTGCTGGCACGCTCGATGGTGGAGATGGACGGCAGCAGAATCCGGGCCTCACGAAGGGCGGTGACAACACCGGTCGCTATCGTCATCCCCTTGTCGGTCGCCCATGCCGTTTTCGTGGCCGCTTCGATCATGAACGGAATATCGGCACGCGTCGGCCCTCGCAGTCCCAAGCGCGCGGCTAGCTCGCGAGCATGGTCCGTCATGGTCTGGTCCCTCGCCGCATAGTCAGCCAGATCCGTGACGCGCAGGCCAAGCTGTTCTGCGACGAAGGCGGCGAGATCATGGGGCATCGCTCCCCTGTTCTGTATCAACTGCGCCAGTGTGATGCCCGGGTGGCGCAAGAGCGCGAGTTGCAGCGCGACGCCCAACTGGTTCCGTCGTTCCCGTCGCGCGCCGATGATCTCGATGTCCGCAGGCTCGAAGGTGTAGAGCCGAGCCAAGTGGTCGCGATCGGTCGGGATGGCAAGGATCTGATTGCGCTCGCTCTCGGTCAGGAGTTGATGCTTGCGCTTCGTCATGCCGATTCCCGTCCACAAAAGGTCAACTGCGCCTATGGACAGCCATGAGTAAAGAGACATAGTATGTGGACGGCTATGGGCGGGGTGAAGCGGTCGCCCTTCAGAGCGTCCACAGAACGACCGTTTGGGAGACACGATAGATGGGCGGCATTCTGGGCTACGCCCGCGTCAGCACCGGCGATCAGGATGTGGCGGGCCAGACCATGCGACTGGAGAATGCCGGCGCCATCAAGGTGTTCACCGATGTAATATCGGGAAAAAGCATGGAGCGGCCTGGACTGGCCGAACTGATCGCCTATGCCCGCAAGGGTGACACGCTCGCCGTGGTCCGCCTCGATCGGCTTGGGCGTTCGCTGACTGAACTGCTCGCCACAGTCGAAACTTTGCGCAGCCAAGGCATCGCCCTCCTGAGTCTTGAGGAAAAAATCGACACCTCGTCGGCCGCCGGCGAACTCATCTTCCATGTGTTCGGAGCTATCGCCCATTTCGAGCGGCGGCTAATCTCTGAGCGGACCCGCGATGGGATCGCCGCTGCACGCGCCAAGGGCAAGCAGCCTGGCCGTCAGCCGCTCGACATGTCCAAGGTGGATGCGGCCATCAAACTGGTCGAAGCCCGTATCTCGCCGACAGAGGCAGCACGGCAACTCGGCATCGGCAGATCCACCATCTATCGCGAAATGCGCCGCCTTGGCGTGGAAAGGCCTGCCTGAATGTCCAGATTGAAATCTGCTCACGATCTGTCCGGGCTGATGAAATATGCGGATCGTGCTCCGTGGGACGAGGCGATGGATGAAATGCTGTCCGCGCATCTCGGTCCGGCATGTGAAGCGACCGGCCTCGAACCCGACGCCATATTCGAGATCATCGGTGATCATTGGCAAGGGCCGCTATGGGGCTGCGCCTTTGAAGATCTGCTGACACAGGAACTGGAACCTGACGGTCGCAATCTGGTCGATGACTATCTCAAGCGCCGAGGCTGGAACGAGAAGGCGCCGAACAAGGCCTATATGCGCGCGCTGCGGGATACGATGATGTCGCTCTATGAGGTTAGCGAGGTCGTCCCCGGTCAGTCGATGACCTTGCGTGATCTGTTGCGGGATGTTGCGCCAGTCACGGTCCGCGAACACGGCGCGACACAGACCCTCGTCAACTGGGACAAGATCGCTGCACGGGTTGTCGATGTGAACGGTCGCCATGGCATCTCGGGCGCGCTGTTGCCGTTCAGCGCTGATGGCGCCCTACAACTGATCGACGCGTTTGGCCGGCTTGCGGACGATGCAAAGGACACCTCCGAACTAAACCAGACCGACCGGGATGCTATTTTACGGGCATCAGGCCCGATGTTCACGAACATGTGGCTGCTCGATTGTCTGGGCAAAGCCATGCCTGGCACCATGCCGGATATGGTCAACGCCGATGGCGATGATCTTGTGTTCCACCGCATCGTCTTCCCCCTGGCCAAGGGCGTGATCGGCAAGAGCGTGGTTCGCAGGCTGAACGCGGCACAATGGCTGGAGCCTGCCAGCGACACATTCTGGAACTGGCTGGTGCCGGTGACGAAGGAGAGAAAACCACGAACGGCCAAAGGCGGGCAGGCTTTTGTGACGACCATGGAGGACGGCACACCCGTCTTCGCCAATGTCGAGTTGGCGGGACGCAAACTGATCGTTGAGGTCAATAGTGCCGCCCGTGCGGAGAAAGCGATTGCGCAAATGGGCGAATGGCTTGGTGATTGCGTGAGCACACCTATGACCGAAATCCGGACTCTGGCCCAGTTCATGGCTGATGACGCCGCCCGCGCTCCGCAGGAAGAGCCGCTCGATATCCCGCCGGACGAAATGGAGCGCATCGTTCATGATATGCTGACACGCGAATATACCAAAACGCTTGATGAAGCGGTGCCTGCCCTTGGCAACAAGACGCCGCGCGCTCTGGCCCGCACGAAGGCTGGCCGGGCGAAAGTGGCCGACTGGCTCAAATATATAGAGAATGGCGCAGCAAAATCCGGGGTCGGCGAGCCAATGGCTACCTATGATTTTACGTGGATGTGGCAAGAGCTGGGCATCATCGGCCTCCGCAGGTGATGCCCTTGCACGCCGTTCCGGTATTGTTCGTCCTTAGCGTTGCTTGGCGTACCTCCCACGCTATGCCCTC
>CALMYE010000291.1 GCA_937873425.1 uncultured Sphingopyxis sp.
TCGCCCATGAAATGGCCTTCGAGGCGGCAGGTCTCGATCTCGATCAGCGAAGGCCCATCGCCGCGCCGCGCGCGGGCGATCGCTTCGCCCGCGACCGCGTGGACGGCGTCGGGATCGTTGCCGGGGACGAAATGGCCCGGCATCGCATAGGCGGCGGCGCGGTCGGCGTTGCGCTCGACCGCGGTGCAGTCGCGCTTCGCGACCGAAATGCCATAAGCATTGTCCTCGATCACGAAGACCGCCGGCACCTGCCACACCGAGGCGAGGTTGAGCGCCTCGTGGAACGCCCCCTGGTTCGCCGCGCCCTCGCCGAGGAAGGCCACCGCGACATGATCCTCGCCGCGCAATTTGCTCGCCAGCGCGGCGCCGACCGCGGGGCCGAGGCCCTGCGCAATGATGCCCGAACAGGTGAAGTTCACCCGCGCGTCGAACAGGTGCATATGCCCGCCGCGCCCGCCCGACAGGCCGCTCGCCTTGCCGAAGATTTCGGCCGCCATCGCGTTCAGATCGACGCCCTTGGCGATGGCGACATGGTGCGGGCGGTGCGTCGCGGTCACCGTGTCGCCGGGGCGCAGGTGCGCGCAGACGCCGACGGCGCAGGGCTCCTGCCCGTCGGACAGGTGCATCTCGCCGGGCAGCGGCCCCTTCGCCATGTTGAACACCGGCGTCTTGCCCTCGAAATAGGCGGGCTTGATCAGCGCCTCGAAATACCGGCTCTTGACCATCGTCGCATAGATCCACAGCCGGTCGCCGCGATTGGTGGCGGGCGCGCTCATCGGGCGACCCACCCGCCGTCGATCACCAGCTCGATGCCGGTGACGAACCGCGCCTCGTCGCTCGCGAGATAGACGGCGCCCATCGCGATGTCCCCGGGGCTTCCCACCGCGTTCAGCGGACAGAGCGACGCCACCGCGCCCCACGGGTCGTCCGCGGGGATCGACCCCTCGCGCACCCAGCCCTCCACCGCCATCTCCAGCATCGGCGTGCGGATGCAGCCGGGGTGGATCGAGTTGCAGCGGATCGGCAGGCCGTGCGCCGCCCATTCGATCGCGAGGCTCTTGCTCATGTGGCGCACCGCGCCCTTCGACGTGTTATAGGCAAGCTGATCGGGATAGCCGACGAGGCCGGCGATCGACGAGATGTTGACGACGCTCGCCGCGCCGCTCGCGGCGAGCAGCGGCTGCATGGCGCGGCAGCCGAGGAACAGGCCGTCGACATTGACCGCCATCAGCGCGCGCCAGTCGGCGAGGCTGTGTTCGGTCATCGGCCTGACCAGCTCGACCCCGGCATTGTTGACGAGGATCGACAGGCCGCCGTGCGCGGCAGCGATATGCCGGGCCGCCTTTTCCCAATCCGCCTCGCTCGTCACGTCGAGCGCCAGCGCCTCCGCACCGGTCTCCGCCACCAGCGCCTCGCAGCCCGCGGCGTTTATGTCGGCGGCGATCACCCGCGCGCCTTCGGCCCGCATCGCCCGCGCGATGTCCGCCCCGATGCCTTGCGCCGCGCCCGTCACCAGCGCGACCTTGCCTGCGAGCCTGTCGCCCATGTCCGTCTCCCACCGTCTTTCCTCGACCTAGGGGGAGCGGGGGGCTTCTGACTTGCGTCAGAAAGGCGGCTTATTTGGGCAGGAGGGAACCGGCGTGTTCGCCCCCGGAGGCTTCGGCCATCGAACGGCGAAAGGCGCGCGGAGAAAGGCCGAAGGCGTCGCGGAACGCATGGCTGAAATGCGACGCGTCGGCAAAGCCGTGCCGCATCGCGATCTGGGTGATCGAATAGGGGGCCATCGAACGGCTGCACAGGTCGCTGCGCGCCGCCAGCAGCCGGCGTTCGCGAATCCAGGCGCCGACGGTCACGCCGAATTCCTCGAACAGGCGATGCAGATAGCGCGGGCTGAAGCGGAAGGCCGCGGCGACGCTCGCCGCCGAAAGGCCCGGCTCATCCAGATGCGCCACGATATGGTCCTGGACCCGGCCAAGCAGCGCGCGCCGAAAGCTGGTGCCGCCGAACTGTTCGGTCTCGGGCCGAAAGGCGGCCGCGACCAGTTCGACCGTCGCGCGCAGCACCGCCGCGCGGTCGCGCGGGTCGACCGTCTCCACCGTGCGGTGAACCTGCCGGAGGTGCGAGAGCAGGATGGCGCCGAGGCCGGCGCTGCCGTCGACCGTCAGCCCGCACATATCCTCTATCCCCGGCACGATGGTCCTGGCCATCCGGTGCGGGATCATGATCGACAGCTGGTGCAGCTGCTCGCTGTTCCGGAACATGGCGGGGCGCGTGCTGTCCCACACCGCGATGGTATCGCGGCGCACCACCGATTCATTGCGCCCCTGCCGCAACAGGCAATGGCCCTCCTCGAAATAGAGGAGGCAGAAATAATCCTCGGTCCCGCGCTTCACATCGTCCGCCGTGCGATAGCCGGTGACCGGGTCGCACACGATGTCGGTGAAGACGAAATCGTCGATCGCGCGGCGGCGTATCCGTGCGTCGTAGCGCTCGCCGCTCCCCCCGCTCAGGCCCCAGTGAAAATGGGTGCGGTCGAAAACCTCCTGAAAGCCCGGCAACTGGCGCGGCGGCGGCAAATGCGCCGATGTCCATTTCTCTTCGGTCAGCAGCATTGGCCTGGCCTCTCTCCAACGCGGCAAGCTATGCCTTTTGCGGCGGCGATGCAATTGACGGCGCGGGCTGGTTCGCGCTGGCACAAATATGGTTGCGCGACGAAACAAGTGGCGGCCCGGAATCCCGGCTTTCCGCGCATCGCGACCGGCGCGCGCGGTTCCCGATCAGCCAAATTTTGCGCCGCTCAGACACATGCGGTCCCCGCCGCCGCCGGCCTAGAAGCAAGGCACAAGCGGGCGCCCCGAAGCAGGGCGTCCGCGACCATGGAGGGGAGTCACCATGCCGAGCCAGTTTCGCATCGCGCTTTGCGCCGCCGCCGCCGTTCCGGCCCTTGCGGCCGCCGCGCCCGCCCTGGGGCAGCAAGCCGGGGAAGAGGCGGCGCAGGGCGGGGTCGGCGACATCGTCGTCACCGCGCAGAAGCGCGCGCAGAATCTGCAGGACGTGCCGATCTCGGTCACCGCCTTCGACGATACGGCGATCCGGGAGGCGGGCTTCACCAACAGCCTGTCGATCGGCGATCAGGTGCCGAACCTGGAGATCAAGACCTTCGGCGGGGTCCCCAACATCTTCATCCGCGGCGTCGGCAACAATGATTTCAACGCCTCGTCGATCGGGCCGATCAGCATCTATCGCGACGATGTCGTCGTCGCCTCGACCGGCAGCCAGATCTTCTCGCTATTCGACCTCGAACGCATTGAGGTGGTGCGCGGGCCGCAGGGGACGCTGTTCGGCAAGAACACCACCGGCGGCGCGATCCAGTTCTTCTCGAAACTGCCCGGCGACAGCTTCGAGGGCAATGCGCGCTTCGGCTATGGCCGCTTCGACCTGTTCGAGGCCGAGGCTGCGGCGAGCCTGCCGCTCGCCGAGGGGCTGTCGCTGCGCGTCGCCGGCATCGTGCGCCGCCGCGACGGCGAGAAGCTCAACCTGTTCACCGGCGACCGGGCGATCGACGTCGACGAGGCGGCGGCGCGCGCGATCCTGCGCTGGCGGCCGTCGGGCGATACCGACATCCGCCTGTCGGTCGGCGGCGGGCGCGACCGCAGCGACTATCTGGAGAACAAGCCGGTCGGGACGATCAATGGCGCCGACCTGTTCGGTTATTCCGATCCCTTTCCGAACGATGCCAGGCTGCTCAATTTCAACGGCGAATCGCGCAATCACAGCGACAATGTCTTCGCCAATCTGAGCATCGCGCAGAGTTTCGGCAACTTCACCTTCAAATCGCTGAGCGGCTACGACAAGAGCGACGTCGACAACCGCGTCGATGTCGACGGCGGCCCCTTTCGCATCAACCACATCAATTTCCTGACCGAGGCCGAACAGCTGACGCAGGAATTCCAGCTCGCCTATGACAGCGGTCCGCTCAACGCGATCGCCGGCCTCTATTATTTTCAGGAGGATGTCGACGCCGACAGCAATGCCGACCTGCTCGGCGAACTGAGCTTCGCCGACGGCGCGCTGCCGCTGATCACGCGGGCGTCGCGCAAGAACAAGGCCTATGCGATCTTCGGCCAGGCGACATATTCGGTGCTGCCGACGCTGCGCCTGACGCTCGGCGGCCGCTACACGATCGACAAGGTGCGCGTCGCCCACCGCGCAGACCTGATCCCCGGCTTCTTCGACGCCGACATTCCCGACGGCGCACCGGTCAATCTCGTCCCCTTCGCCCGGCTCGGCGACACGTTCAAATCCTTTTCGTGGCGCGTGTCGGCCGACGTCGACCTGACCGACGACATCATGGCCTATGCCAGCATCGACCGCGGCTTCAAGGCGGGCGGGTTCAACATCGGCCTCATCACCAGCATCGAGGAACGCACCAGGGTCGATCCCGAATATCTGACCTCCTACGAGATCGGGCTGAAGAGCACGCTGCTCGACCGCCGCCTGCGGCTCAACCTGTCGGCCTTCTATTACGACTATACCGACCTGCAGGTGCTGTCGGTGAACCGCCAGGCGGGCAGCGCGGTGCCGACGCTGGGGCTCGACAATGCCGCCGACGCGACGATCAAGGGGATCGAGGTCGAGGCGACGGCGGTTCCCGCCGACTGGCTCGACCTCGGGCTCAACCTCGGCATCCTTGACGCGAAATACAAGAATTACCTGTCGGGAGCGATCGACCCGGTGACCGGCGATCCGCGCGACTTTTCCGGCAACCGCATGCCGGGCGCGCCGAAATTCACCCTCTCGACCTTCGCGCAGGCGACCCTTCCGGTCGGCGATTTCGAGACGCGCTGGCGCATCGAGTATAATTACACCGGCAAGAAATATTACAACAATGCGCAGGACGAACTGATCAGCTCGGGCGAAGGCTATGGCCTGCTCAACCTGCGCGTCGCCTTCGCCGATCCCGGCCGGGGGTGGGAGCTTGCCGCCTGGGCGCGGAACGTCACCGGCAAGGCCTATATCGTCGATGCCACCGACACCAGCGGCTTCGGTTTCGTGCCCCGCTATTATGGCGAGCGCGCAACCTGGGGCGCCGAATTCTCCATCCGTTTCTGACCAGCCGAAAGCGACAGCGATGCTCGATGAACGCCTGACCACGCCCGCCGAGATGAAATGGGCGACGCTCGCCGAGGGGATCGACTTCACCCTCCTCTATTCGAGCGCCGAGACGGGCCGCTGGACCGTGCTGTTCCGCGCCCAGCCGGGAAGCTTCTTCGGCCCGCACCGCCATCTGGGCGCCGGCGAATATTTCGTCGTGAAAGGCCGGATGACCTACCGGGTCGGCGAGGCCGTCGCCGGCACCTATGGCTATGAACCGCTCGACGTGATCCACGACCATACCGCCTTCCCCGAATATACCGAGCTGCTGTTCACCAATTACGGGCCGGTGGCTTTTCTGGACGACAAGGGTGACGTCGCGTCGATCCTCGACCATAAGCTGCTCGAGGATCTGATGGACGCAGCCTGAGCGAATGAGCGAATCCTACGAGCGCAGCTATGCCGCAAGCCTCGCGGACCCCGACGCCTTCTGGCTCGCGGCGGCGCGGGCGATCGACTGGGACACGCCCCCGATGCGGGGCTGGGTGCCGGGCCGGGGCTGGTTCGCGGGCGCGCGGCTCAACAGCTGCCACAATGCGGTCGACCGCCATGTCGCCGCGGGGCGGGGACGCGACACCGCCGTCATCTACGAAAGCCCGGTGACCGGCACGCGGCGGCGGATCGACTTCGACGAATTGCTGGACAGCGTCGCGCGCACCGCGGGCATGCTCGCGGCGCGCGGTGTCGGCAA
>CALMYE010000292.1 GCA_937873425.1 uncultured Sphingopyxis sp.
AACCCCATCCAGTCCTCATTCAAGAACTGAAGGCCTCCAAAGCACTTTTCCGGGGAAAGCCCCTTCTGTCTGGGGGGCCAGCGTCAGGGCGGCCGCCCCCCCCCCCCCCCCCGCGCGACCATCGCCGCCTCCTCTTTTGCGAATCCTTCGCATTTGATAGGAGGCGGCGGGAAGATGGATATGCAGACACTGCTGCGCCGCTTTGCGGTCCGGATCGTGACGGCCTCGACGCGCTTCGTCCGCTGGGCGACGGGCCGGCGCGGCATGCCGTCGCAGCCGCTGTTTCACAGCTTCGGCCTCTATCGCGGCATCTATATCGGCGGCATCGCGATGCGGGAAAGCACGGGGTGGGAAATGCACCCCGACGGCGACGAGGTGCTGACCTTGCTGTCGGGGCAGTTCGACATCGTCCTCGATGAACAGGGCGTCGAGCGCGTCATCGCGCTGACCCCCGGAAAGAGCGCGATCGTCCCGCAAGGTGTCTGGCATCGCATGGTCATCAACGAACCCGGCGAGCTGCTGTTCCTGACCCCCGGCGATACGACGCAGCACAAGCCGCTTTAGGCAGCCAGCAAAGCGCCCACCGCGCGCTCGACCATCGCCGCCGCGGCGTCCGCGCCGAAGCTGGCGGCGTCGAGCGACAGTTCGAGCCACAGCCCATCGACCATCGCGGTCAGCATGATCGCCAGCCGCCCGGCGTCCTTTGCGCCGCACGCGACCAGCAGTTCGCCGAGCCGCGCGCGATAGCCGGCGTAGCTTTGCGCGTGGATCGCCGCCATCCGCGCGTCGCTCCGCGCCAGCGCCCAGAAGGCGGTCCAGGCGCCGAGCAATTCGGGATCGGTGACGGGCGGACGAAAGCTCGCGGTCAGATAGGCGGTGAGCCGCGCGCGTGGATCGGGGCCGGCGCCCGCGACCGCCTCGGCGAAAATCGCATCCATCCGGTCGCTCGTCGCCTGATAGGTCGCGGCGACCAGATCGTCGATGCCCGCGAAATAATGGCGCAAAAGCCCCGGCGATACCCCCGCCTTCGCGCAGATCGCCCGAACATTCGTGCCCGCGAGGCCAAGTTCGGCCAGGCACGCCGCGGCCGCCTCGATCAGGTCGGCGCGGCGGGCATCGGCGCTTTCACGCGTAAAGGCTTGGCGAGCGGCTCTCATATTGTTATACGTATGTATAACAAGGATCGATCCATGGCAACGCTGCGCGACACTTTCGGCAACATCGACCCGCTCGACGGCTGGTCGCTGCCTGCCTGGACCTACAGCGACCCCGGATTCCACGCTGCCGAAATCGACCGCATCTTCCGCCCGAGCTGGCAGGTCGTGTGCCACGACAGCGACATTCCGAACGCGGGCGACTGGCACAGCATCGACTATATCGGCGAGAGCGTGATCCTGGTGCGCGGCGCCGACCGCGCCGTGCGCGCCTTCACCAACGTCTGCCGCCATCGTGGTTCGCGGCTCGTCGATGGTGCTACGGGCTGCGCGAAGAAACTCGTCTGTCCCTATCATGCGTGGACCTACGAGCTCGATGGCCGCCTCACCGGTGTCCCGGACAGCGCGAGCTACCCGACGCTCGACAAGAGCAAGGCCGGGCTCGTTGCGGTCGAGTCCGAGAATTGGCGCGGCTTCTGGTTCGTCCGGCTCGCGGACGATGGCGGGCCGTCGGTCGCAGCGATGATGGCGCCCTATGAGGGGCAAATCGAACCCTATCGCTTCGAGGAACTCGGCGCGCTCGGGCGCGTCACGCTGCGCCCGCGCGACGTGAACTGGAAGAATGTCGGCGACAATTATTCGGACGGCCTCCACATTCCCGTCGCGCATCCCGGCCTGACGCGGCTGTTCGGCAAGAGCTATGGCGTCGAGGCGCAGGCGAATGTCGATCGCATGTGGGGCGACCTGATCGACCGGCCGTCGGCGAACTGGTCCGAACGCATGTATCAGCGGCTGCTGCCGCCGGTGCCGCACCTCCCCGCGGACCGCCAGCGCCACTGGCTCTATTTCAAGCTGTGGCCCAATGTCGCCTTCGACATCTATCCCGACCAGGTCGATTTCATGCAGTGGCTGCCGACCGGACCGACAAGCTGCCTGATTCGCGAGATCAGCTATGTGCTGCCCGATGAGCGCCGCGAGATGAAGGCCGCGCGCTACCTCAACTGGCGCATCAACCGGCAGGTCAATGCCGAGGACACCGCGCTCATCACGCGCGTCCAGCAGGGGATGGCGTCGCAGAGTTTCTCGATGGGGCCGCTCAGCGACAAGGAGGTGTGCCTCAAGCATTTCTGCGCGCGGATGCGCGAGATCATCCC
>CALMYE010000293.1 GCA_937873425.1 uncultured Sphingopyxis sp.
TTTTCATGGGCGCGGCCGATGCTTCCAACCGGCCGCGACAGGCGATAGACGGGCATCATGGCATCGACCGATCAGGGCGGGCAAACCAGCGCACTCGACGTGATCGTCGATCGGGCGCTGTCGGCGCGCGACGCCGGACGGCCCGAAGAAGGAGCTGCCGCGATCAAGACCGCGCTCGCCGGTCACCCGCGCGATGCGCGGCTGTGGCAGGTGCTGGGTCTGCTCCATCGTGCAATGCAGGAATCCGACGCGGCGGCGGCGGCGCTGGGCAAGGCCGCCGAGCTAGCGCCAGGCGACGCCAGAATCGCGCATGCCCATGCGCGGGTGACGATGGAGGGCGGCCTGCCGTCGCTGCCGCTGTTCGAGCGCGCCCGCGCGCTCGCGCCGCTCGACGGCGATCTGCTGATCAGCCGCGCCGCCGCGCAAATGGCCGAGGGCGAGGGACGGTCGGCGATCGCGGAGCTCGACGCGCTGCTGGAAACCAGCCCGAACTGGCTGCAGGGGCAGGAAGCGCTTGCCAATATGCGCTGGATGCTGGGCGAGCGTGAGATTTTCACGCAGGGCTATGAGCGTGCGCTCGCCGCGGACCCGGCCAATATCGCCCTGTGGGCGGCGCTCGCCGCGCGGCTGATGCACGCCGACCTTTACCGGGCCATCGACGACATGCTCGCGCGCGCGCGCGCCGCCGCGGGTCCGCATCTTGCTTTCGATGCGAACGAGGCCATTTGCGCGTCGGAACTGGGCGACCATGATCGCGCCGACCGGCTGTTCGACCGGCTGGCGGCGATCCCCGATCCCGCCTTTGCCGTGCGGCATGTCCGCCACCTGCTGCGCACCGGGCGAATCGAGGCCGCCGCGCGGCGCGCCGAACCGCTGACCCGCGGCCCCGAAGCGGCGCATGCCTGGCCCTATCTGGCGATCGCGTGGCGGCTGCTCGGCGACGAGCGCTGGCGATGGCTCGAGGGCGACGAACGGCTGGTCGGCGTATACGACATCATGGACCCGGACGAGATCGCGCCGCTTCGCGAGCGGCTGCGGTCGCTGCACAATACGCTCTCCTATCCGATCGGTCAGTCTGTGCGCGGCGGGACGCAGACCGACGGGCCGCTGTTCGCGCGCGTCGATCCCGAGATAAGGGCGCTCCGTGCGCGGATCGTCGAAGCGGTCGAGGCGCATGTCGCGCGCTTCGCGCCCGGCGATCCCACGCATCCGGTGCTGCGCCACGGAGGCCGGAAAGCGGCGGTGCGCTTCGCGGGTTCCTGGTCGGTGCGCCTCGCGGGCGCGGGCTTCCACACCCAGCATATCCACCAGCAGGGGTGGATCAGCTCGGCCTTCTATGTCGCAGTGCCCGACGCGGCGGAGATGGGCGCGGCGCCGGCCGGCTGGCTGTCGCTCGGCCAGCCGCCGCCCGAGCTCGGGATCGACCTGCCACCGCTGCGGACGGTGGAGCCGCGCCCCGGCCGGCTCGCGCTCTTCCCGTCGATCATGTGGCACGGGACGCTGCCCTTCGCAGGCGGCGAGCGGATGACCGTCGCTTTCGACGTCGCGCCGCCGGCGGGCTGAAACCCGCCGCCGGTCGTGACTGTCACGCCGCCGTCAGTTTCAACGCCCCGTCGCCCTCGTCGACGTGGATCGTCGAACCATCATGGACCTCGCCTTTCAGGATCAGGTCGGCGAGCGGGTCCTGCAGATATTTCTGCACCGCGCGCTTCAGCGGACGGGCGCCATAGACCGGATCGTAGCCGACCCGGCCGAGCCACGCGCGCGCAGCGTCGGTCAGGTCGAGCGTCACCTTGCGGTCGTCGAGCAGTTTCTGCACGCGCGCGACCTGGATGTCGACGATGCCCGCCATATGCTGCTGCGCCAAGCGGTTGAACAGCACGATCTCGTCGAGGCGGTTGAGGAATTCGGGCCGGAAATGGGCGCGCACGATTTCCATCACCGCGGGCTCCGCCTGTTCGACCGGCGCGTCGTCGGGAAGCGCGGCGATCGCCTGGCTGCCGAGGTTCGAGGTCAGGATGATCAGCGTGTTGGTGAAATCGACCGTGCGCCCCTGCCCGTCGGTCAGGCGGCCGTCGTCGAGCACCTGGAGCAGGATATTGAACACGTCGCCATGCGCCTTTTCGACCTCGTCGAAAAGGACGACCTGATAGGGGCGGCGCCGCACCGCCTCGGTGAGCACCCCGCCTTCCTCATAGCCGACATAGCCCGGCGGCGCGCCGATCAGTCGCGCGACGCTGTGCTTTTCCATATACTCCGACATGTCGATGCGGACCATCGCCTGGTCGTCGTCGAACAGGAAGCGCGCGAGCGCCTTGGTGAGTTCGGTCTTGCCGACGCCGGTGGGGCCGAGGAAGAGGAAGCTGCCGAGCGGCCGGTTCGGGTCCTGCAAGCCCGCGCGCGCGCGGCGCACCGCGGTCGAGACGGCGCGCACCGCCTCGTCCTGTCCGATGACGCGCTTGGCGAGATGCTCTTCCATCGCGAGCAATTTCTCGCGCTCGCCCTCCAGCATCCGGTCGACCGGGATGCCGGTCCAGCGGCTGACGACCGAGGCGATGTCGTCGGCGGTGACTTCCTCGCGCAGCATCGCGTTGCCGGTGGCGGCCTGCGCCTCCTCCAGCTGCTTTTCGAGGCCGGGGATGGTGCCGTAGCTGAGTTCGCCCGCGCGGGCGAGGTCGCCCGCGCGCTGTGCCTGGTCGAGCGCCGAACGCGCGGCGTCGAGCTCTTCCTTAATCTTCGCCTCGGCGTGGATCTTGTCCTTTTCCGCCTGCCACTTCTGGGTGAGTTCGGCCGACTGCTGCTCGAGGTTGGCGAGCTCGGCCTGCAGGGTGGCGAGCCGGTCCTTCGACGCGGCGTCGCTTTCCTTGCCGAGCGCGGCCTCCTCGATCTTCATCTGGATGATCCGGCGGTCGAGGCTCTCGATCTCCTCGGGCTTCGATTCGACCTCCATGCGGATGCGGCTCGCCGCCTCGTCCATCAGGTCGATCGCCTTGTCGGGCAGGAAGCGGTCGGAGATGTAGCGGTTCGACAGCGTCGCCGCGGCGACGATCGCGCCGTCGGTGATCCGCACCCCGTGGTGCAGCTCGTATTTCTCCTTGAGCCCGCGCAGGATCGAGATCGAATCCTCGACCGTCGGCTCCCCGACGAACACCGGCTGGAACCGGCGCTGGAGCGCCGGGTCCTTCTCGACATATTTGCGATATTCGTCGAGCGTCGTCGCGCCGATGCAGTGGAGTTCGCCGCGCGACAGCGCGGGCTTGAGCAGGTTGGAGGCGTCCATCGCCCCCTCCGACTTGCCCGCGCCGACCAGCGTGTGCATCTCGTCGATGAACAGGATGATCTCGCCCTCGGCGGCCTTGACGTCGTCGAGCACGCCCTTGAGGCGCTCCTCGAACTCGCCGCGATATTTGGCGCCCGCGATCAGCGCGCCCATGTCGAGCGACAGCAGGCGGCGGTC
>CALMYE010000294.1 GCA_937873425.1 uncultured Sphingopyxis sp.
GTCTGACGGCTCTGGATATCATCGTGCTCGCCCTCGTCGGCGGCTTTGCGGTGCTCGGCTTTACGCGCGGGCTGGTGCAGGAGGTGACGACGCTCCTCGCCTGGATTCTCGCCATCGCCGCCGTGCGCTTCCTGCACCCGGCGGTGACCGGTCTGGTTTCGGGCTGGGTCGGCACCGAAAGCGGCGGCGCGGCGCTCGCCTTCGTCATCCTGTTCGGCGGCGTCTTCGGCCTCGCCAAATGGGGATCGCGCGCGATGGGACAGCGCAGCCGCGCGTCGATCGTCGGCGGTTTCGACCGCGGGCTCGGCGCGGGCTTCGGCGCGGTGAAGGGGCTGATCGTCGCGACGCTCGCCTTCATGCTGATCTCGCTGCTCTACGACATCGGCTACGGCTATGCGCAGCGCCCGGCGTGGCTGACCGACAGCCGCACCTATCCGGCGCTCAGCGCGACCAGCGCCGCGATGAGCAAGGTGGTCGCCGACCGCCGCGCCGAAGCGCGCGCGGCGGAGGCCGAAGCGGTGAAACAGGACGCGGCGGCCGCCGGCAAGCGATGAGCGCGCCGCTCTACAATCGCGACATATTGGCGCTGGCGGTCGCGACGGCGGATTTCCCCTTGCGCCCCGAAGCGCCGCGCCGCGCGAGCCAGCGTGCGCCGCTGTGCGGCAGCCGCATCCTGCTCGATCTCGACACCGAAGCCGACGGACGCGTGCGCGGGGTCGGCCTGCATGTCGAGGCCTGCGCGCTCGGCCAGGCGTCGGCGGCGCTGCTCGCGCGCCACGCGCCGGGGCGCAGCCGCGACGAAATCCGTGCCGCGCGCGATGCCATCGCGGGCTGGTTCGCGGGCGAGGGCGATGCGCCCGACTGGCCCGGCTTCGACCTGCTCGCGCCTGCGCAAGCCTATCCCGCGCGGCACGGCGCGATCCTGCTCCCCTTCGACGCGGCCATCGCGGCGTTCGGGGAAGGCGCGGCCGATTGAAACCTTGGCGTGTCCCCGCGAAGGCGGGGACCCATCTCCTGCCGGTTCAAGATGGCGCCGACCGGAGATGGGCTCCCGCCTTCGCGGGAGCACGGCGCTTTGGGTCAAGCCGTCGGGCCGTCCAGAAACGCCGCGACCGCATCCAGCCCATATTCCTCGGTCACGAAACTCCGCCCGATGCCGCGCGTCAGGATCAGCGGCAGCTTGCCGC
>CALMYE010000295.1 GCA_937873425.1 uncultured Sphingopyxis sp.
GCCTGCCCGAATCGGTGCGGCTCGACGGGCTGAAGATCGTGCTCGATTGCGCCAATGGCGCCGCCTATAACAGCGCGCCGACGGTGTTCTGGGAACTGGGTGCCGACGTTGTCGCGCTGGGCGTGACGCCCAACGGCATCAACATCAACGACAAATGCGGATCGACCGCGCCCGCGCTGCTCCAGGAAACGGTGGTCGCGAGCGGCGCTGACATCGGCATCGCGCTCGACGGTGACGCCGACCGGCTGATCGTCGTCGACGAGCATGGCGCGATCATCGACGGCGACCAGATCATGGCGACGATCGGTGCGAGCTGGGCGCGGCAGGGGCGGCTGAAGGGCGGCGGCGTCGTCGCGACGGTGATGTCGAACCTGGGGCTCGAACGATTCCTCGAAGGGCAGGGGCTGACGCTGGAACGGACGAAGGTCGGCGACCGCTATGTGCTCGAGAGGATGAAGAGCAGTGGGTTCAACGTCGGCGGCGAGCAGTCGGGACACATGATCCTGTCCGACTATGCGACCACCGGCGACGGCACGCTGGCGGCGCTGCAATTGCTCGCCGAGCTGGTCGCGGCGGAAAAGCCCGCGAGCGAATTGCTGCACCAGTTCGACCCGGTGCCGCAACTGCTCAAAAATGTCCGCTTTGCGGGCGGCAAGCCGCTCGACGATGCGCGGGTGGCGGCGGCGATCGCCGAGGGCGAGGCGGCGCTGGACGGGCGCGGCCGGCTGGTGATCCGCGCGTCGGGCACCGAACCCGTCATCCGCGTCATGGCCGAGGGCGACGATGCAGGGCAGGTGGAACAGGTCGTCGACATGATCTGCGACGCGGTGCGCGTGGCGGCGGATTGATATTCAAACAGCTTTCAAGGAATTTATCATGCTCGAAATGCGACCCGATTGCGAACGGTGCGGCCGCGATCTGCCCGCCGATATCCACGGCGCCTTTATCTGTTCGTTCGAATGCACCTTCTGCGCGAATTGCGCCGACAAGCTCGACGAGCGCTGCCCGAATTGCGGCGGCGACCTGCTCGACCGGCCGCTGCGCGAAGGCGCGGCGCTGCACAAATTCCCGGCCTCGACCGAACGGCGGCATCCGGGCGCCCGATGAACCATAACTTTCGTCACCCCGGACTTGATCCGGGGTCCCGCTCAGCAACGGTGAAAAGCTGGACCCCGGATCAAGTCCGGGGTGACGATGAATATGGGGTGGCCGCGTGACTGCGCGCGTCCTGATCATCGCCGGATCGGACAGCGGCGGCGGCGCGGGAATCCAGGCCGACATTAAGACGGTGACGATGCTTGGCGGCCATGCGATGACCGCGATCACGGCGATCACCGCGCAGAATACGATGGGCGTGCAGGGCGTCCACGCGGTCCCGACCGAGATGGTGCTGATGCAGATCGACAGCGTCGTCGCCGATATCGGCGTCGATGCGGTGAAGATCGGCATGATCGGCAGCGCGGAGACGGCGGCGGCGGCTGCCGAGCGGCTCGCGCGGCCCGACTTGGCGGGCGCGGCGGTGGTGTTCGACCCGGTGATGGTCGCCACCAGCGGATCGGTGCTTGCCGATGCGGACACGATCCGGGCGTTCGAGGCGCTGCTCGACCGCGCGACGGTGGTGACGCCGAACCTGCCCGAACTGGCGGCGCTCGGCGGCGAGGCGGCGGTGCTCGCGCACGGCTGCGCGTTGCTGGTCAAGGGCGGGCATGGCGAGGGCGCGACGGTGACCGACCGGCTGATCGAGCCGGACGCGGGCGAGGTCGCGCGCTGGGAGGCGCCGCGCATCGAGAGCCGCAACACGCACGGCACGGGATGCACGCTGGCGAGCGGTATCGCGACGGGTCTCGCGCAGGGCATGCCGCTGGAGCCTGCGGTGGCGCGCGCGCGCGACTTCGTGCGGCTGGCGCTGATGGGCGCGCCGGGGCTGGGCGAAGGGCATGGGCCGATGGGGCAGCAGACGGTGCGGAACGACGGGCTGTTCACCGGACCGGCGCTCAACCAGATTACGCTGCCCGTGCGCGACTATGCGGCGTCGGTCGCCTTCTACAAGCAGATGGGGCTGGTGCAGATCGTGGACAGCCCGACCAATGGTTATGCGCGGTTCGAGGCGGCAAACGGGGTGACATTGTCGATCCATCTGTCCCCCTCCCGCTTGCGGGAGGGGTTAGGGGAGGGCGTGTCGCCAGGCGCCGCGTCTTCCGAAACAGGCCCTCCCCCGACCCCTCCCGCAAGCGGGAGGGGAGAAGACGGGACGACGACCTATCTGGAGAGCGGCGCGCTAGATGCGTGGGTGGCCTATCTCGCGCGGCGCGGCGTGGCGTTCGAGCAGATGCCGAAGGACGAGACATGGGGCTGGCGCGAGGCGCGGCTGACCGATCCGGCGGGGAACCGGCTGTGCCTGTATCAGGCGGGCGAGTATCGGAGGTTTCCACCGTGGCGGGTCTAGAAAGCCCCTCCCCTTCAGGGGAGGGGTTGGGGTGGGGCCATCGGCCTTGCGCAACCCCGATAGCCCCACCCCCGGCCCCTCCCCTGAAGGGGAGGGGAGAAACATGATGATCGTCGGCGTCGACGAAGCAGGGCGCGGCCCGCTCGCCGGGCCCGTCGTCGCGGCGGCCGTGCTGCTGTGCGAGGGCGGGATCGACGGGCTCGACGACAGCAAGAAGCTCTCCGCCAAACGCCGCGGCGCGCTCGAGATCGAGATCAAGGCGCGCTGCCGCTGGGCGGTCGGCGAGGCGAGCGTTGCCGAGATCGACAGCATCAACATATTGCAGGCGAGCCTTCTCGCGATGACGCGCGCGGTCGAGGCGCTGGGGTTCGAGCCCGCCGAAGTGCTGGTCGACGGCAACCGGCTGCCGCGCTGGAAATATCGCGCCCGCGCGGTGGTCGGCGGCGATGCGCTGCACCCCTGCATCTCGGCCGCCAGCATCCTCGCCAAGGAGCATCGCGACCGGATGATGGTCGCGGCGGCGCGCGACTTTCCCGGCTTTGGCTGGGAGCGCAACATGGGCTATGGCACGGCGCAGCATCTCGCCGCGCTGCGCGCGCATGGCCCGACGCCGCTCCACCGGACGAGCTTCGCGCCGGTTGCGCAACTGGCGCTGATCTAGGGAGAAGGCGATGGGCAGCGGATTCACGGCCGATGACGTCGCCGAACAGACCGGCCGGCGGTTCCTGATCACCGGCGCCAATGCCGGCATCGGATTCGAGGCGGCGAAGATATTGGCGGCGCGCGGCGGATCGGTGATCCTCGCCTGCCGCGATGCCGACCGGGCGGAGGCGGCGATGAACCGTATCCGCGTCGACGTGCCGAAGGCCGATCTGTCCTTTCAGCCGCTCGACTTGGCCGATCTCGACCGGGTGCGCGATGCGGCGGCGGCGGTGCTGGCGGGGCCGCGGATCGACGTGCTGGTCAACAATGCCGGGGTGATGATTCCGCCGAAGACGCTGACGAAACAGGGTTATGAGCTGCAATTCGGGGTCAACCACCTCGGCACCTTCGCCTTCACCGGGCTGGTCCATCCCCATGTCGAGGATCGCATCGTCGTGACCGCCAGCCTCGCGCACAAGGACGGCGCGATCGATTTCAGCGACCTCGATGCCAGCCGCAGCTATCACAAATGGGGCCGCTACCAGATGAGCAAGCTTTCCAACCTGCTGTTCATGTATGAACTCGACCGGCGGCTGGGCGCGGCGGGGCGGGCGACGCAGGCGATCGGGTGCCATCCCGGCGTCGCGCTGACCGAGCTGACGCGCCACCTGCCGCTGCCGCTGCGCGCGCTGACGCCGCTCGCCGCGCCCTTCTTCAACAGCGCGGGGCAGGGGGCGTGGCCGACCTTGCAGGCGGCGACCGGCGCGCATGTGCAGGGCGGCGACTATCTGGGGCCACAGGGGCTGGGCGAGGTGTCGGGGCGGTCCGGTCCGGCGCGCTCGACGCGGCAGGCGCGCGACCCGAAGCTGGCGCGCGAGCTGTGGGAACGGTCGGTCGAACTGACGGGGGTCGATCCGGGGCTCTAAATTCCTTCTCCCCTTGGGGGAGAAGGATACGCAGCCTTGCGCCGAAGGCGCTAGGCGAAGTTGGATGAGGGCGCATGACGCTTGCAGACCCTCACCCAGCTTCGACTAGCCAGCAAGCTGGCAAGTCTTCGCAACCCTCTCCCCCAAGGGGAGAGGGATTTTTTTCGCATGTGAGTCCTCCCCGCCACACCACCAGTGGTTGAGTCTCCGGGTCGCGCGAGACTCCATATGTCGTGGGGGACTCCTTTCGTTCCCGTCGCGTTAACTATTTCGAGAGGCGGAATCCCTAGAATCCCGGGCTTGACGGCGGACTCTGCCGGACTCATCAAGGCCTTCTTTGCATGCGGGACAGGGGCGAAACATGGGTGTGATGGAACGGGTCAAGGCGCCCGCGGCGAAGCGGCGCGCGGCACAAGCGGCCCCAAAACCGACGCACGCGGACCTGCCGCTCGACGGCATATTGCAGGGCGATTGCGTGGCGATGATGCGCTCGCTGCCCGCCGCGTCGGTCGACATGATCTTCGCCGATCCGCCCTACAATCTCCAGCTCGGCGGCGACCTCCACCGGCCCGACGGCAGTCAGGTCGACGCGGTCGACGACGAATGGGACAAGTTCGACAGCCTTGGCGCCTACGACCGCTTCACCCATGCCTGGCTCGCCGAGGCGCGGCGCATATTGAAGCCCGGCGGCAGCATCTGGGTGATCGGCAGCTATCACAACATCTTCCGCGTCGGCGCGGCGCTGCAGGATCAGGGCTACTGGATTCTCAACGACATCGTCTGGCGCAAGGCGAACCCGATGCCCAATTTCAAGGGCACGCGCTTCACCAACGCGCACGAAACGCTGATCTGGGCGTCGATGGGCGAGAAGGCGAAATATACGTTCAACTATCGCGCGATGAAGACGCTGAACGACGAATTGCAGATGCGCTCGGACTGGCTGATCCCGATCTGCGGCGGGCCGGAGCGGCTGAAGAGGGGCGGGACGAAGGTCCACCCGACGCAAAAGCCCGAGGCCTTGCTCTATCGCATCCTGCTCGCCTGTTCGAACCCCGGCGACGTGATCCTCGATCCCTTTTTCGGCACCGGCACCACGGGGGCGGTCGCGAAGCGGCTCGGCCGTCACTTCATCGGCATCGAGCGCGAGGACGACTATATCGCCGCGGCGAAGGAGCGCATCGAAATGGCGCTGCCGCTCGACGAGAGCGCGGTGCGGACGATGATGGCGCCCAAGGCCGCGACGCGCGTCGCCTTCGGCACGCTCGTCGAATGCGGGATGGTGGCGCCGGGGTCGGTGCTGACCGATGCCAAGCGCCGCTGGAAGGCGGTGGTGCGGGTGGACGGCAGCCTCGATTGCGACGGGCAGGCGCCGGGGTCGATCCACAAGGTCGGCGCGGGCGTGCAGGGCGCGCCGAGCTGCAACGGCTGGACCTTCTGGCATGTCGACGACGGCAGGGGATTGCGCGTGATCGACGCGGTGCGCCAGGACTGGCTGCTGGCAAACGAGGCATGAGCCGGCCTCCCAAAATCCGTTTGCCCTGAGCTTGTCGAAGGGCTGTCCTTTTCTTCTATGCTTCAAAGGAAGAACGGTGCTTCGACAAGCTCAGCACGAACGGTTAGGGGGAGGGGTATGTTTGCTCCGCTGACCAAGGCCGACCTCGGCGCGGCATCCTCGACAGCGCAAATCTATTGCCGCCCCGCCTGCTTCGTCGACCGGCCGCACGAACTCGACGACGATTGCCTGCGGATCGCCGACACGATGGTCTGGTTCGCGGCATGGCACATCAGCCTGCGCGACGGCGGCGTGAAGTCGGCCATCGTTCCAGTGCCCGAACTGCCCGACTGGATCGCGGCGATGCCCGATGCGCTGGTCGCGGCGGTTGCGGCGCAGCGGGCGGGCGTCGTCCGCCCGCGCGGCGCGCTGCAACTGGGCGAACGGACGGTGCGGCTGAACGAGCCGCAGGTGATGGGCATCCTCAACGTCACGCCCGACAGCTTCTCCGACGGCGGCAAGCATGTCGATGCGTCGGCGGCGATCGATGCGGGATTCGCGCTCGCTTCGGCGGGCGCGGCGATCGTCGATGTCGGCGGCGAATCGACGCGGCCCGGGGCACCGCTGGTCTGGGAAGGCGACGAGATCGCGCGGATCGAGGGTGTCGTCGCGAGGCTTGCGAAGGGCGGCGTCGCGGTTTCGATCGACAC
>CALMYE010000296.1 GCA_937873425.1 uncultured Sphingopyxis sp.
ATCCCGTCGTTCACACCTGCCGCTCGGCTTCCATCTTCTTGATCTCGGCGATCGCGCGCGCCGGGCTCAGCCCCTTGGGGCAGGCGTTCGAGCAGTTCATGATCGTGTGGCAGCGATAGAGGCGGAAGGGGTCCTCCAGCTCGTCGAGCCGCTCGCCGGTATATTCGTCGCGGCTGTCGGCGAGCCAGCGATAGGCCTGGAGCAGGATCGCGGGGCCGAGAAACTTGTCGCTGTTCCACCAATAGCTGGGGCAGCTCGTCGAGCAGCAGGCGCACAGGATGCACTCGTAGAGGCCGTCGAGCTTCTCGCGCTCGGCGGGCGACTGCAGCCGCTCCTTGCCGCTCGGCGTCGTCGTCTTGGTCTTCAGCCAGGGTTCGATCGAGGCATATTGCGCATAGAAATGGGTGAAGTCGGGGACGAGGTCCTTGATCACCTCCATGTGCGGCAGCGGGGTGATGGTGACGTCGCCCTTCAGATCCTCGATCGCGGTGGTGCAGGCGAGGCCGTTCTTGCCGTTCATGTTCATCGAGCAGCTGCCGCAGATGCCCTCGCGGCACGAGCGGCGGAAGGTCAGCGTCGAATCCTGCTCGCTCTTCATCTTGATCAGCGCGTCGAGCACCATCGGCCCGCAGGTGTCGAGGTCGATCTCGAAACTGTCGAAATGGGGATTCTCGCCCTTGTCGGGATCGTAGCGATAGACCTTGAATTTCCGGACCCGGCTCGCCCCTTCGGCCTTGTGCGTCGCGCCGCCCTTCTGGATGCGGCTGTTCTTGGGCAGGCGAAATTCGGCCATGTCTCTGGCTCCCCTAGTGCAGTCGCGGTCGGCCTAGACCCGTTGCGCGGCGGGGGCAAGGGGGTGTGAGGCCGATTAAGCCCCTCCTCTTTAGAGGAGGGGTTTGGGGTGGTGAAAGCGGCTTGGCGTGTGGCCGAGACCACCACCCCGCTGCGAGTAGCGAACAAGTTCGCAACTCTCGCTGCCCCTCCTCTGAAGAGGAGGGGTGTAAAGAGCGCGATATATCGCTAGGTGCGCACCCCATGTCCGACACCGCCGCCCAACCCGCCGTCACCAGCCGCCATGTCGCGCGCGGGCTCGGCACGACCGTGCTGGCAAGGCTCGGCGCGGTGGTCGAGATCGTCGCGCAGCCGCTCTATGTGCTGATGTTCGGGCTGGCCGGTTACGGCCTCTATGCGGTGCTGTGGGCGACCATCAACCTGCTCGAAAACATTTTCGACCTCGGCATGACCAGCGCGATGCAGCGCACCGTGCCGCAGTCGGCGAGCGACGCCGAAGCCGCCGCCGCGCTGCGCACCGCGATGCTGTGGGGCGTCGGGCCGTGCCTGATCGTCGCGGGCGTCATCGCCTTCTTCGCCGCCGACCTCGCCCCCATGCTCAATGTCGCGGAGCGCGACCGGCCGCTCGTCGTCCCCGCGATCCAGCTTTTCGTCTGGGCGCTGCCGCTGTGGGCCTTCGTCGAGATCGCGACCAGCGCGATGCGCGCGCGCATGGTGTTCGGCGCCGAAATCCGCCTGCGCATCGTGTGGGAACAGATCATGCGGCTGGTGTTCGCAGGGCTGTTCTTCGCGGGCGGACTCGGCCTCAAAGGTCTGTTCGTCGCGCATCTCTGTTCGCTCGCCATCACCGCGATCCTCTGCGTCCGGCTGTTGCGGCGCCATTATGTCTTCGGCGAGCTGCTGCACGGCGGGCGGGGAAGCGAAACCGCGCGCGACACTTTCCGGGCCGGGCTGTCGATCCTGCCGTCGAACGTCATCGCGCGGCTATTCGGCGACGCGCCGGCGCTGATCCTCAACCTGCTGCTGCCCGGCGCGGCGGGCGCGGCGGCGGCGGGGCTGTTCACCATCGCGCGCAAGCTGTCGAGCGTCGTCCAGCTGGTGCGCGTCGCCTTCGTCTATGTGATGGCGCCGCTGGCGGCGAGCGCCGAGCGCGCCGACCGCGCGCAGGTCGCCGACATCTATGCCTATGCGACGCGGCTGATCGCCGCCATCGCGCTGCCGCTCGCCGCGGTGCTCGCGGCGGGCAGCGCGCCTTTGCTCAGCCTGTTCGGCGGCGAAGCGAAGGTCGCGCAGGGCTCGCTCGTCATCCTGCTCTTCGCGCGCGCCGCCGAGGCCGTGCTCGGCATCTCGCTCCCGGTGCTGCAGGTCGTCGCCGCCTTCCGCCACCAGCTCACCGCCAGCATCGTCGGCGTCATCGTCGCGGTCGCGGCGGGCTGGCTGATCGTCGGCCAGATCGACGCGCTGACCGGCGTGACGCTCGCCATGTCGATCGGCCTAGTCGTGATGGGCGGCATCCCGATGGTGCAGCTGGCGCTCAACGAAAGGCTCCACCCCTTCGACCGGCAGTTCCCGGCAGTCGCGATCAAGGGGCTGGCGATCACGCTCGCGGCAGGCGGCGCGGCGCTGCTCGCGGGGCAATTGCCCGACGCCGTCGCGCTGCCGCTGATCGTCCTGCTGGCGACCGGCGCGATCTGGCTGTCGCTGCGCTTCGCGCTGCCGGAGGCGGACCGGGCGTCGCTGGGCAAGACAGGGCGCCAGCTGCGGCTGATTTCCTGATCCCCCTCTCCCGTCGGGAGAGGCAACGAGACCTGGCAGCTTGCTGCCTAAGTCGCAGTGGTGAGGGGTTGCGCCCTATCGATGGCGCAGGACCCCTCATCCAACTCCGCCTAGCCGCTTCGCGGCAAGGCTGCGTATCCTTCTCCCAATGGGAGAAGGAAAATCCGTCTTATTTTGGCCGCAAAATTCGCTAGAGCGGACGCCACCCTATCCCGACGCCGCCCGTGCGCGGCCCATTTGGCGGAACCCATGTATCAGCAAGAACTCGCCCGCAGCGGCAAGCGCCTCTTCTTCATCCGCGGCACCTATATCTACATCACCATTGCGATCTCGGTGCTGATCGCCTGGTGCAGCAAGGATTGGGGTCCGTTTCAGTCCGCATTCGGCGACTGCGCCTGGTTCTGGATCTCGCTCGGCGTCGCGAGCGCGGGAGCGATCGTGCGCGTCTTCACCAGCGGCTGGGCTGCGCTCGGCACCTCGGGCCGCGCCAAGGTCGCCGCCGAGGCGAGCGAACTCAACACCACTGGCCCATACAGCCTGGTGCGCAACCCGCTCTATGTCGGCCGCATCCTCAACTTCACCGGCATCGCGATGCTGTCGGGAAGCTGGGTGTTCGGCGCGATCGTGTTTCTGCTGGGCATCCTGATCTACGAGCGCATCTCCATCTATGAGGAAGAATTCCTGCGCGAGAAGTTCGGCGCCGCGCACACCGAATGGGCAAAGGACGTCCCCGCGCTGCTCCCGCGCCTGACCGGCTGGGTGAAGCCCAAATATCCCTTCTGGTGGAAACGGATGATCTGGCGCGAGCAGAACAAGCTGTTCCTGCTCGCGACGACCGTGTTCCTGACCTGGTTCGCGCGGCTCGACTTCGATTTCGGCGCGCTGACCGCTCAGCAGTGGAACTGGGTCTATGCCTTCGCCGCGCTGGTCGTCGTCCGCTTCGTCATCGGCGGGCTCAAGATGGTCGGCTTCTTCAAGGAACTGAGCTGAGGTCATGGGGGAGCAGCTTGCTCCCCTGATCGCAGTGGTCGGCAGCGACGGGTCGGGCAAATCGACCCTGTCGGCCGACCTGCTCGCGCATATCCGGAAGACGCGAACCGCCGAGAGCGGCTATCTCGGCCTCGGTTCGGGCGAACAGGGGCGGCGCATCGGGCGATGGCCGATCATCGGCCCGCCGCTGCACCGCTTCCTCGACGGCATCGCGGACAGGCTGCGCGAGCCCAGCGAGCCGATTCCCGGCTGGCTCGCCGCGCGCTATGCGCTAAACAAGTCGCGGAAACGGCGCGCGAAATTCGGGCAATTGCTGGCGCGCCGCCGCGCGGGCGTCACCATCGTCACCGACCGCTATCCGCAGATCGAGGTGCCGGGTCTGCACGACGGCCCGATCCTCGCAGGCCGCGCCACCAGCCCGCGTCTCGCCGCAATGCAGGCCGAGGAGCGCGCGCTCTATGCCGAAATGGCGGCCTTCATCCCGACGCTGGTGATCCGCCTGCACATCGACGTCGATACGGTGATGGCGCGCAAGCCCGACCACGACCGCGCGCTGATAACGCGCAAGGTGGAGACGGTGCCCTTGCTCGCATTCAGCAGCGCCCCGATCGTCGATATCGACGCGACCATGCCCTATGCAGAGGAACTGGCGCTGGCGACGGTGGCGGTGGATAGGGCGCTGGCTTCAAGCGCCAGCCAATAGATCAAAAGCCGCGTGTCCCCGCGCAGGCGGGGACCCATCACCGGCCGGGGCGAACTTGCACCGATCGGATGATGGACCCCCGCCTTCGCGGGGGTGCACAGGCCTTATCCTGCGCGCGCCGTCATAATCTTCTCGATCAACTCGATATCCGCAGGCTTGTCGGCGTCGATACACGCTTCGCCGTCCGACATCGGCACCACTTTCGCCTTCAACCCGAAGCGCAGGCCCGCGCGCGCCACGCCCTGCTGGATCGTGAACAATCGCAGCAGCGCGCCGACCAGCAGCCACGGCCCGAACGCCGCGACGATCCTGAGCCCCTTCTTGCGGTCGCGCTCGATGCGGCCCCAGAAGTCGAGCAAAGGCAGCACCCGCCGCCCACGCAGGCGGAACAGGTTCGCCCCCGACCACCAGCCGCCGCGGAACTTGAGCCAGGTGCGCCGCGATTCGGGATAGCGCACGTGCAGAATTTGCCGTTCGACCATCGCCACCGCCACGTCGCTCTCCTCCGCGCCCGCCAGAAACTCCGCGATCATCGCAGGAGTCAGCAGCACATTGTCGGCGGTCGTCACCAGCACGGGGGCGTCGCCCGGCGGCAGCGCGGCGGCGAGCGAACTGCTGATCCCCTGCCCCGAATCCGAAAAATGCAGGTCCGCCACATCGGCGAGCAGCGGTTCGGCGGCGAGATCGGCGCTGTTCTGCGCGAGCAAGGTTATCGGCCCGACCAGCGGCGAGGCGCGCAGCGCACGCACGACATGGACGAGCATCGGCAGGCCGGCGATCGGCAGCAGCGCCTTCGTCGCGACGCCGGTGCCGTCGAGCAACGGATCGGGTCCGGGGCGGCTGCCGGCCATGACGATCGCCGGGATCGGCGCGGTCATTGCGCATCCCCTTCGGCCGGGGCGATGCGCCGCGCGGTCACGCCGCGCAGGAAGTCGGCCGCCTCCTCCAGCACCGGCCCCTTGCCGCGAAAGGGCTGCGCCAGCGCCATGACGATGCCGGTATGGCCCATGCCCGGATAGAGGCGAAGCATCGCCTCGCCGCCCGCCCGCTCGATCGCCGCCGCCAGATTGCGGCTGTTGCGCGGGCGCACCTTCTCATCTTCCTCGCCGCTTGCGAGCCACAGCGGCGGTGCGTCGCCGCGCGCATGAGCAATCGGCTGCGTCCGCTCCGCGGGGCGGATATTGCCCATCGCCTTGTCGGCGCTGCCGCCCTTTCCCATCGGCAGGAAATCATAGGGCCCGGCAAGCCCCGCAACGCCGCGCAGGATCGCCGGGTCGCTGCCCGCGCCGCGCAGCCAGGTCGGATCGAGCGCCAGCATCGCCGCGATATAGGCGCCCGCCGAATGGCCCATCAGCGCGATGCGGTCGGAATCGCCCGCAAAGCCCGCGATATGGCGACGCGTCCAAGCGACCGCCGCCGCGCCGTCCTCGAGGAAATCGGGCCAGTGCGCCTCGGGATGCAGGCGATAGTCGGGAATGACGACGACGAAGCCCTGCGCCGCCAGCGCGCGCCCGGCGAAGCCATAGTCGCCGCGCGCGCCGCTGTTCCAGCCGCCGCCGTAGAAGAAGACCACGACCGGCAGCCTGTCGGCCTCGGTCGCGTTCACCGGCACCCATATGTCGAGCGCCTGCCGCGCGCCCTTGCCATAGGGCTCGCCCGCCGCGAGCAACCGCCCACCGCCGCCGCCGAGCAGCCGGTCGCCCATGTCGAGCGACTTCGCCCCGCCCGCGACGACGATCCGCGCGGCCCCGCCGAACAGCAGGAGGAGCAGGACGATCACAATCAGAAACTTGATCAACCGCCGTCCCTTGATATAGCGCCCCGCCATCGCCTTCGCGCCCTACAGGGCCGGGCGCGCGCGAACAAGATGGCAGGGACCGGCGGCATTCTCAGCCCCCTCCTCTTCAGAGGAGGGGCAGCGAGACTTGCGCGCGAAGCGCGTTAGTCGC
>CALMYE010000297.1 GCA_937873425.1 uncultured Sphingopyxis sp.
TCCAGCCAGTCGCGCACCTCGGCGCAGACGCGCGCATGGACGGCGGCGTCGCGCACGACGCCTTTCTTGCCGACCTCGTGCCGCGCCGCCTCGAACTGGGGCTTGATCAGCGCGACGAGCCGTGCGCCGGGCTTCGCGAAGCCCATCGGCACCGGGAGCACCTTCGACAGGGCGATGAAGCTCGCGTCGCAGACGATCAGGTCGACGGGTTCGGGAATATGCTCCGCCGTAAGGATGCGCGCACTCGTCTGTTCGTGGACGATGACACGGTCGTCCTGCCGCAGCTTCCACGCGAGCTGGTTCGTCCCCGAATCGACCGCATAGACGCAGCGCACGCCGCGGCTCAGCAGCACGTCGGTGAAGCCGCCGGTGGACGACCCCACGTCGATCGCCACCGCGCCCGCCACGTCCCAGCCCAGATGCGCGAGCGCATGGTCGAGTTTGATCCCGCCGCGCGACACCCACGGATGGTCGCGGCCCTTGACGCTGATGTCGGCATCCTCGGCGATCTGCTGTCCCGCCTTGTCGATCTTGCGGTCGCCGGCGAAGGCGAGCCCGGCAAGGATCAGCGCCTGCGCGCGGGTCCGGCTCTCGGCGAGGCCGCGATCGACGAGCAACTGGTCGGCGCGCTGCTTCGCCATCACCTTGCCTCCGTCATTGCGAGCGAAGCGAAGCAATCCAGAGTCGCGTAAACCGCTCTGGATTGCTTCGCTTCGCTCGCAATGACGAGCTGTTCGGTCATTTTGCGCCCGCCTTCTCCACCAGCATCCCCGGCGTCAAAATCTGCGGCAGGATTTCGGGCCGCTCCGCCCCCGGCGCATACCAGAGGTAGAGCGGCACGCTGTTGCGCCCATGTTCGGCGAGCGTGCGCGTGATGACGGGATCGCCGTTCGTCCAGTCGCCGACCAGCGTGACGACGCCCGCCTTGTCGAACGCCCGCTGCACCGCCGCGCGCTTGATCGCCCCGGCCTCGTTCGCCTTGCACGAGATGCACCAGTCGGCGGTGAAATTGACGAACACCGGTTTGCCGCTGGCCCGTGCCTTGGCGAGGGCCTCAGCGGAGAAGGCGTCGCCGCGCGCTTCGCCGACCGTCGCCGAAGGCGTGTTCGTCGCGACATCATAGGCGAAACCTCCAATGAAGATCAGCGGGAAAAGCAGCAGTAGCTTGCCGACCTGACCGCGGTCGGGCCCCTTCATCCAATGACGGTAGAGAAAGATGAAGCCGATGCTCGCCGCGAACAGGCTGATGAGGGTTCCCCACCGCAATCCATCGACCTGCCGCACCAGCAGCCACGCCAGCGCCAGCGCCGTCAGCCCCATCGGCAGCGCCATCCATTTGCGGAAGGTCGCCATCCACGGGCCCGGCCTGGGCAAGCGGTTGCGCAGGGCGGGCACGAGGCCGATCGCGAGGAAGGGCAGGGCGAGGCCGAACCCCAGCCCGCCGAAGATCGGCAGCGCCGCCCAGGCGGGCAGCGTCAGCGTCGCGCCGAGCGCCGCGCCCAGCAGCGGCCCGCTGCACGGCGTTGCGACAAAGGCCGCGAGCGCGCCGGTCCAGAAACCGCCTGCCGCGCCGCCTTGCCCCGCGAGCTTGCCGCCGCCGCCGAAGGACGGCAGCGCATAGGCGCCGAGCAGGTTGAGCGTGATCGCGACCGCGAGCAGCAGCAGGATGAAGACGCTCAGCGGATGCTGCAGCTGGAACGCCCACCCGACCTGCTCGCCTGCCGCGCGCAGCGCCAGCAATATGCCGCCGAGCAGCAGCGCGGTGACCACCGCTCCGGCGGTATAGGCCAGCGCCTCGACCCGCGCCGCGCGGGCATTGCCGCCCGACCGCGCGAGGCTCAGCGCCTTCAGGCTCAATATCGGAAAGACGCAGGGCATCAGGTTGAGGATCAGCCCGCCGAGGATTGCGCCGCCGAGCGCGGCCCAGAACAGCGCCGCATCGACGCCGCCGGCGCTTCCCCTGATCGCCTCGCCCGCCGCCGGCACCGCGCCGGGCGCGAAGCGCACCGACAGGCCGCGCCCTTCGCCGAGCTTCAGCAGCGCCGCGACGTCGCCCGCCGCATCGCCCTTGGCGCGCGTCTCGACGACGATCCAGTCGCCGTTTCGGCTGAAGCGCTGCGGCGCGGCATAGTCGGCGAGCTTTTGCGTTTCGACGAACAGGTGCGGCGCGTCGATCGCCGTGCCTTCGGGCAGCGGAATGGCGAAGCGCAGCGTCCCGCCGCGCCTTTCCCACAGACCCGTCCGGTCGAGCGGTTGCGGCAGCGCCGCGCGCCATGCGTCGAAGCGTTGCCGCGATGCTGCCGTGATGCCGCCGTTCCCCGCGGTCAACTTGACCGCGACCACCGCGGTCTCGGGCACGCACACCTTGTCGGTGCAGGCCAGCCAGCGCGCGACCCCCGACAGCGTCAGGTCGCTGCCCGGCGCGACCGACGGATCGACGCGGAGGTCGGCGACCAGCGCATAGGGATGCTCATAGCTGTGGTTCATCATGCCGAACAGCGTCAGCGCCTCCGGCACCGGATAGCGGAAGTCGGAGATCGCGACGCCGTCGGGCAGGTTCCACTCGATCTCGAAGCCATAGCCCGCGTCGCCGCCGTTGACCCAATAGCCGTGCCAGCCCGGCGCCGGCGTCATGGAAAGCGCCAGCGCGGTCGTCGTGCCGGGGCGCGGCGCGGCCGATTCGGCGACCAGTTCGGGGGTGATGTTCGTCGATTGCGCCCGCGCCGGGACGAGCGCGAACAGGGTCAGGCCGAGCAGCATCACCAGCGCGCGCCAGGCCCCTGTCACAAAAACGTCCTTGCCGCGATTCATGTCCGGGTTCGTTCCGTCCGTCGTTGAAGGCTTGCCATATAGGCGGCTTTCGCCGAGAGGACAGCCCGC
>CALMYE010000298.1 GCA_937873425.1 uncultured Sphingopyxis sp.
ACAATCTGGTCGACCAGGCCGCCTATCTCGCGCGCGGCGACAAGGCCGGGTTCGAGGCGAAATACGGCGCGCTCGGCGGCGAGCTTTGAGGGCTGCTTTCGACCGGCTGCGGACGCGATGATCCTCCCCCTTGGGGGAGGGGGACCATGCGAAGCATGGTGGAGGGGCACCCTCGGTTTACGCGACGCATCAGCGAAGCACTTGGCCTCCCGTGCCCCTCCACCACCCTTCGGGTGGTCCCCTCCCCGTGCCGGGGAGGATCGTCGAGGCCCGCTCCCCACACCAAAGCCGGCACTCCCCCGAAAAAACGCTTTCCTAATATATTCCGCCATGCTCCAAACTGGCGGATGGAACGGATCGCATCCCGAAACCCGCCCGCGCTGCTGCTCGCCGGCAGCTGCCTCGCCTTCACGCCCGTGCCGCAGCAGCGGCATCGCGCCGACGGCTGGACGCCGGAAACGCAGGAACGCTTCATCCGCGCTCTCGAAGCGATGGGCTCGGTCGGCAAGGCCGCGCGCGCCGTCGGCATGGGCCGCGCCTCGGCCTATCGTCTGCGCGAACGACCGGGCGCATCGGGCTTCGCCGCCGCGTGGGATCGGGCGATCTCGATGGGCCGCACCCATCAATACAGCATCGCGATGGACCGCGCGATCAATGGCGTGACGACCGTTCGCGTCCTCAAAGGCGGCGCGATCGACGTCAGCGGCGGCCCCGACATGACGGTCGTCCACGCCGCGCTGCGCGACGAAACCGTGCCGCCGCACCTTGCTAAAGCGACAATGGAGACAGAATGACGGCGCACGTCCGTATCCTTTGTCGCTTTAAGCGCGACACCGGCCGGACGTCACTCCGCCTCTTCATCCTTCGGCTTGCGAAGCGCGCTCACCAGCAGCTTGTCGATCTTGCGCCCGTCCATGTCGACGATCTCGAATTTCCAGCCCCTGTCGATGAAGCTCTCCCCCTCCTCGGGCAGATGCTTCAATATCGCCAGCGCATGACCCGCCGCGGTCGCATAGTCGCGGTCGTCGCCCAGCTCGATCCCCAGCCGGTCGGCCATCTGGTCGGCGGGCATCGACCCCGCGATCAGCAGGCTGCCGTCGTCGCGCTCGGTGACGAAGGGCTCACTGCCGATATCCTGGTCCGACGCGAATTCGCCGGCGATGGCGGAGAGCAGGTCGGCGGGGGTCACCAGCCCCTCGAAATGCCCATATTCGTCGTGGACGAGCAGCATCGGCACCTCGGCGGCGCGCAGGCTTTCGAGCGCGTCCATCGCGTCGATCTGGTCGTGGACGACGACCGCGCGCCGCGCCAGCGTCTCGAGGTCGATCACGTCGCCGCGAAACAGCGCGGCGGCGATGTCGCGCGCCTGCACCACCCCGGCGATGTCGTCGACCGAGCCGCGTGCGACCGGCAGGCGGCTGTGCGGCGTTTCGAGCAGCCTTTCGCGCACCGCGTCGGCGCCGAGCGACACGTCGATCCAGTCGACGTCCTTGCGCGGCGTCATCACCTCGCGCACCGGCCGGTCGGCGAGGCGGACGACGCCCGAGATGATCGCGCGCTCGCTTTCCTCGATCACCCCCGATTTCGACGCCTCGGCGACGATCAGGTGCAATTCCTCCGCGGTCACCCGCTCCTCCGATTCGCGTTTGAGGCCGAGCAGGCGGAACACCAGCGCCGAGCTGGTGTCGAGCAGCCAGACCAGCGGCGCCGCGATGCGCGACAGCCAGTACATCATCGGCGCGACGATCATCGCGATGCGTTCGGGCGCGCGCAGCGCGAATTGCTTGGGCACCAGCTCGCCGACGATCAGCGAGGCATAGGTGGTCAGCGCGATGACGACGGCGAAACCCGCCGCGAGCGCGGTTTCGGTGTCGAGGCCGAGCAGCGCCTGCAGCCGCTCGCCGACCGGCCGGCCCAGGCTAGCGCCCGAATAGGCGCCCGCGAGGATGCCGATCAGCGTGATGCCGACCTGCACCGTCGACAGGAAGCGGCCGGGGTCGGCGGCGAGCTGGCGCGCGACCTTCGCGCCGCGGCTGCCGCGCCGCTCGGCGGCCTGCAGGCGCGGCGGCCGCGACGATACGATCGCGAGTTCGGACATGGCGAAGACGCCGTTGAGGAGGACCAGGATGGCGATGATCGCCACGTCCGACCAGGGAAAAGGGGTCATCGGGCGGTCGTTCGGCGCCGTCGCGCCCGGCCCCTGTCGGTGTCGGTCATGCGATTCGCTATAGGACAAAGTCGCGGCCCGGCACAATGGCGCTGCGGGGGCATGGCGTCCTGCCGCTCAGCAGCCGTTCAGGCGGCCGATGGAACCACATGCGCGGCCGGTGGTTATCGGCTAGGAAACAGAGGCGGCCCGGGACCAGCCGGCCGTAACGATAAGGGAGCAAACCCATGAACAGCAGGACCATCAGGCTCACCGCCCTCGCGGGCATGGCGGCCGTAGCCCTCACCGGCTGCGTCACCGACCCCGAAACCGGCGAGCGCCGCATCTCCAAGGCCGCGATCGGCGGCATCGGCGGCGCCGTCGGCGGCTATCTGCTCGGCGACCTGATCGGCGGCCGCAACGACCGCACCGAAAAGATCCTCGGCGCGGGCATCGGCGCCGTCGCCGGCGCCGGGATCGGCAATTATATGGACCAGCAGGAAAAGAAGCTGCGCGAGCGCACCGCCGGCACCGGCATCGACGTCGAGCGCCAGGGCGACCAGCTGGTGCTCAACATGCCCGGCGACGTCACCTTCGACCACAACAGCGCGCTGGTGAAGGCGCAGTTCCGCAGCGCGCTCGACAATGTCGCGGCGACGCTCGCCGAATATCCGAGCACCTATATCGACGTATACGGCCACACCGATTCGACCGGCAGCGACAGCTACAACCAGGGCCTGTCCGAACGCCGCGCCGCATCGGTCGCCGACTATCTCGCCGGCCGCGGCATCCAGCGCGCGCGCATGGCGACGCTGGGCTTCGGCGAATCGCAGCTGAAATGCGTGCCCGAGAGCAGCGAAGCCGACCGCCAGTGCAACCGCCGCGTCGAAATCCGCATCGCCCCGGTGACGCAGAGCGACGTCAACGCCGCCCGCTAGAATCCGCTTTCCGTGGATGGGGAAAGGGCGTCGCCGAAGGGCGGCGCCCTTTTCCTATGCGAGGCTGGGAAAGCTCGCCTTCAGCCCGTCGATCACGAATTGCGCCGCGAGCGCCGCCAGCAGCACGCCGAGCAGGCGGGTGATCACCGCCTCGCCCTTGTTGCCGATCAGCCGCATGAACGGCCCGGCCGCGAGCAGCGCCGCCAGCGTGATCAGCAGCACCAGCAGCAGCGCGCCGAAGATGACGAACGCCCGGTCGAGCCCGTTGTTCTGCGACACCAGCAGCATCACCGAGGCGATCGAGCCCGGCCCCGCGAGCATCGGCATCGCCATCGGAAAGACCGAGACATCCTCGACCTCGGTCGCCTTGATCTTCTCCGCCCGCTGCTCGCGCCGCTCGGTGCGCTTCTCGAACACCATGTCGATCGCGATCATGAACAGCATGATCCCGCCGGCGATCCGGAAACTGTCGAGGTCGATGTGCAGGAAGGCAAGCAGCGCCTCGCCGAACATCGCGAAGAAGATCAGGATGCACGCGGCGATGAAGGTTGCGCGGAGCGCCATCGCCCGGCGCTGCGCCGCGCTCGCCCCGCTCGTCAGGCTGGCATAGATCGGCGCACAGCCCGGCGGGTCGATGACCACGAACAGCGTGACGAAGGCCGAGATGAACAGGTCGATCATGGCCGTTTCGGGTTTGTCACGCGGTCGTCGATGACGGTCGCCATGCCGGTCCCGTCCCACAGGCGGACGGTAATCTGGCGCGACAGGTCGGCGCGCACGACCGAGGTCCAGCTCAGCGTCTGGTCGGGGGACAGGCCGACCGCCCGGTCCTCACCCTCGGCGCCCGCGTCGATCGCGACGCCGGGCCGCGAGCCGCAGACCGCCTGCCGCGATTCGATGAACTCGGGTGCCTCGCGCGGCGACGCCAGCTCGTCGGCATGGTCGAGCAGCCACAGCGTCTTGCCGCTCCGCGGATCGCGCTGCCAGACGGTGGTGAAATAGCCGTGCGCCGGACCCTTCTGCCACGCGCCGGTCGTCGCGGCGGAATTGCCGTCGCAGCTGACGTAGACGGCGTGCGGCTGCCAGCGCACCGCCTCGGCCGGGTCCTTCTGCGAGCGCAGCCAGTCGCGCGCGCGCACCCGCTGCGGCACGAACATCACCGCATCGGGGGCGGCGGTTTCGCGGGCGGCGGTCCATTGCCCCTTGTCCTGCGCGAGCCGGGCGAAGGCGAGTTCGGCGGCGACGAAGCCGCTGGGGTTGGGGCCGAGCGGCTGGTTGCGGAGATGGTCGGGCTGGGCGGCGCAGCCCGCGAGCAGCGACAGCGCCAAGGCGGCAAGGATCGGGCGGCGCATCAGAAACCCTCCGGATCGGCGAGGCCGGCGCGGCGGTGCGCGGCGACCAGCGTGTTGCGCAGCAGGCAGGCGATGGTCATCGGCCCGACGCCGCCGGGAACGGGCGTGATCGCCGAGGCGAGCAAAAGCACCCCGGCATAATCGACGTCGCCGACCAGCCGGCCCTTCGCGGCGCCTTCGGCGGGCGGCAGGCGATTGATGCCGACGTCGATGACGACCGCGCCGGGCTTGATCCAGTCGCCCTTGACCATCTCCGCCCGGCCGACCGCCGCGACGACGATATCGGCGCGGCGAACGAGATCGGGCAGATCCTTGGTGCGGCTATGCGCCATCGTCACCGTGCAATTGGCGCCGAGCAGCAATTGCGCCATCGGCTTGCCAACGAGGATCGAGCGGCCGACGACCACCGCATCCTTGCCGCTGAGATCGCCGAGCCGGTCCTGCAAGAGGAGCAGGCAGCCATAGGGGGTGCAGGGCACCATACCGGGGATGCCGAGCGCGAGCCGCCCGGCGCTGACCGGGGTCAGCCCGTCGACATCCTTGTCGGGATCGATCGTCGCGACCGCGCGCTGTTCGTCGAGATGGCGGGGCAGCGGCAGCTGCAGGAGGATGCCGTCGACCGCCTCGTCGGCGTTGAGCGCCGCGAGCAGCGCCTCCACCTCGTCCTGCGTCGCGGTCGCGGGCAGGCGATGCTCGAAGCTCGCCATGCCGGCGGCGACCGTCGCCTTGCCCTTCGATCCGACATAGACCGCGCTCGCCGGGTCGTCGCCGACCAGCACCACCGCGAGGCCGGGAACGCGCCCGGTCGCGGCCGCGAACGCCGGCACCGCATCGGCGATCCGCGCGCGCAAGCCGGCGGCGAAGCCCTTGCCGTCGATCACATGCGCCATCTGGTCGGTATCGGTCATGCCATTCCGGAGCGCAGCGCGAGCGCCGCCAGATAGCCGAGCACCGGGCCGCGCAGGATGACGATGATGATGATCACCAGCATCGGGGTCAGGTCGATGCCGCCGAAATCGGGCATGACGCGGCGAAAGGGGCGATAGAGCGGCTCGGTGATCCGGTCGAGCGTCATCCACAGCTGGCGCACGAAGTCGTTGTGCGTGTTGATGACGTTGAAGGCGATCAGCCACGACATCACCGCCTGCGCGATGATGAACCACAGCAGCACCGTCAGCAGGATATACGCAATCTCGATGAGCATGCCGAACAAGGATGGTCTCCACGAAAAAGGGGGTCGCCGCTTCCTTAGCGGTGAATGAGCGTGCCCGCACCCCTGGCGGTGAAAATTTCGAGCAGCATCGCGTGCGGCACCCGCCCGTCGAGGATGACCGCCGCCTCGACCCCGGCGTCGACCGCGGCGAGGCAGGTGTCGACCTTGGGGATCATGCCGCCGGTGATCGTCCCGTCACCCTTCAGCCCCGCGATCCCGCCGCGGTCGAGGTCGGTGAGCAACTGGCCGCCCCGGTCGAGCACGCCCGCGACGTCGGTGAGCAGAAAGAAGCGCTTGGCCCCCAGCGCACCGGCGATCGCCCCCGCCATCGTGTCGGCGTTGATATTGTACGTCGCGCCGTCGGCGCCGAGCGCGACCGGCGCCACCACTGGGATGAAATTGTCGTTCGCCAGATTCCTGAGGATCGTCGGGTCGACCGCCACCGGCTCGCCGACGAAGCCCAGGTCGACATGGCGCTCGATCCCTGAATTGGGATCGGGTTCGCTGCGGCCGACCTTTTCGGCGAGCACCAGATTGGCGTCCTTGCCCGAAATGCCGACCGCGCGCCCGCCGAGCCCGGCGACCCAGGCGACGATCTCCTTGTTGATCTTGCCCGCGAGCACCATCTCGGCGACCTCGGCGGTCGCGGCGTCGGTGACGCGCAGGCCGCCGACGAAGGTCGATTCGATGCCGAGCTGCTTCAGCATCGCGCCGATCTGCGGCCCGCCGCCGTGGACGACCACCGGATTGATGCCGACCGCTTTCAGGAGGACGACATCCTCGGCGAAGTCGCGCTGCGCCTCGGGATCGCCCATCGCGTGGCCGCCATATTTGATGACGAAGGTCTCGCCGGCATAGCGCTGCAGATAGGGCAGCGCCTCGACGAGCGTCTCGGCCTTGGCGAGCAGCTCGGGCCGGCTGGCGGGATCGGGGAGCGGCGTCATGCCCCGCCTTCCTTCGCGTCGAGACTGCGGCCCAGCGCGACGAGACCGGTGATGACGAAGGGGATGACCGCGATCGACAGCACGACCTTCGCCAGCATCTGCCCGCCCATCAGGTTCGCGATCGGGAACACGCCGTAAAAGGCGATGGTGATGAAGAGCAATGTATCGACGATCTGGCTCAAGGCACTGGCGATCGCGCCGCGGACCGCCAGCCAGAGCGACCCGGCGCCGTCCTTTCCGCGCAGCCTGGAAAAGATGGTGACGTTCAGGAACTGCGACGTGCCATAGGCGACGATGCCTGCCGCCATCAGGCGCGGACTCTGCCCGAGGACCATGTGAAAGGCGTCGAGCCGTTCCGCCTCCATCTTCGGCGAGGCGGGCAGCGCAAGCACCAGCCCGGTCAGCATGATCGACAGGATCAGCGGCACGAACCCCCACAGCACGAGGCGGTTCGCGGTCCCCTGCCCGTGCAGTTCGGCGACCCCGCTCGACAGCGCGACGAGCATCAGGAAGGGAAAGATGCCCGCCTCGACCGCCAGCCAGTCGCCCAATGCGACCTGCTTGTTCCCGAGCACCCCGGCGAGCACGACCATGCCCCCGTAGATGATGGTGAAGAGGAAGAGCGAGGGCGAAAGCGTGCGCGGCAGCGCGGTGGAGGTCGGTTCGGTCATGCCGCCCGATAGTCGCTTTTTGGGCGGCTGGAAAGATGGTGCGATCGGCCGTCGAATCCCATTCCCCTCCCGCAGGCGGGAGGGGCAGCGATGCTTGGCAGCTTGCTGCCTAGCCGCAGCGGGGTGGGCAATCTCAACGCCGCTGCCCACCCCCGGCCCCTCCCGCAAGCGGGAGGGGAGACCGACGCTCTCGACAAGGCCGGGCGCGACGCGAACGGGAACGCACCCTTGCCCCATCGCCAAAGCCCGCTACACAGGCCCGATAAACTTGCGGGGGACGCACGCATCATATGGAACGCCTGATCGGTCTGATCGGCATCGTCGCATTGCTCGCGATCGCCGTGCTCTTCTCGTCGAACCGCCGCTGGATTCGCCTGCGCGTCGTCATCCCCGCCTTCCTGCTGCAGGCCGGTTTCGCGCTGCTGGTGATCGGCACGCCCTGGGGCCGGTCGGCGATCCAGGCGATGTCGAACGGCGTGTCGAACCTGCTCGGCTATGCCAAGGCGGGCACCGATTTCATCTTCGGCCCGCTCGCTTCGCCCGAAATGGGCGCCAACAGCTTCGCCATCGCGGCGCTGCCCGTCATCATCTTCTTCGCCTCGCTGATCTCGATCCTCTATTATCTCGGCATCATGCAGCTGGTGATCAAATGGGTCGGCGGCGCGATCCAGAAGGTCACGGGGATCACCAAGGTCGAAAGCCTGGGCTCCGCGGCCAACATCTTCGTCGGCCAGAGCGAAAGCCCTCTGGTCATCCGCCCCTATCTCGCGAGCCTCACCCCGCCCCAGCTGTTCACCATCATGACCGTCGGCATGGCGGGCGTCGCCGGCACCATCCTCGGCGCCTATGCGAGCATGATCGGCGAGCAATTGCTGCCCTATCTGCTCGCCGCCAGCTTCATGTCGGCGCCGGGCGGCATATTGATGGCGAAGATCATGATGCCCGACGATCCCAAGGACATCGGCATCGAACCCGTCGTCATGCCCGAGGCGAGCCATGACGAGGAAAAGCCCGCCAACATCATCATGGCCGCGGCGCAGGGCGCGCAGACCGGCGTCAAGCTGGCGGTCGCGGTCGGCGCGATGGTGCTCGCCTTCGTCGCGCTGGTCGCGCTCGCCAACGGCCTGCTCGCCGGGATCGGCGGCTGGTTCGGCTATCCCGACCTGTCGTTCCAGGCGGTGATCGGCGCGATCTTCCGCCCGGTGATGTGGCTGATGGGCGTTCCGTGGGAGGAAAGCGCGGTCGCCGGCAGCCTGTTCGGCACCAAGGTCGTGCTCAACGAATTCGTCGCCTTCATCGACCTCGGCCGGGTGCAGGGCGATTTGTCGCTGACCGCGGTCGCCATCGCGACCTTTGCCTTGTGCGGCTTCGCCAATTTCAGCTCGATCGCGATCCAGATGGCGGTGACCGGCGGCCTCGCCCCCAATCAGCGGCCGATGATCGCCCGGCTGGGGCTGAAGGCGCTGCTCGCCGGCAGCCTGTCGAACCTGATGTCGGCGGCGCTCGCGGGGCTGATCCTGACCGTCACCCCGCCGCTGGCCGCGGCGCCCGAACCGGCGCCTGCCGCGAACCCGGCGTCCTAGGGTTCGTCAGAGCGTCATCACGCCCAGAGCGGCGCGCACTTCATCGACGAACAGGCCGGGCTGCTCCCAGGCCGCGAAATGCCCGCCGCGGTCGAGTTCGTTCCAATGGACGATATTGGTGTAGCGCCGCTCGGCCC
>CALMYE010000299.1 GCA_937873425.1 uncultured Sphingopyxis sp.
GCGATGACGACGGCATACCACAGCCCCTGATAGATATTGCCCGTCGCCGCGACCATCGCAAAGGCGATCGTCGGCATGAAACCGCCGACCCAGCCGTTACCGATATGATAGGGCAAGGACAGCGACGTATAGCGGATGCGCGCCGGGAACAGCTCGACGAGCAGCGCCGCGAGCGGGCCGTAGACCATCGTCGCGAGCACGCCGAAGACGCAGAGGATCAGGATCACCTTCAATTTGTTCACCTGCGCCGGGTCGGCCTTGTCGGGATAGCCCGCCGCATCGAGTTCGGCCTTCGCCGCCGCCGCGAAGGTGGCGGCCGCCGCCGCCCGCTCCGCATCGCCCAGCCCCGCCGGGTCGGGAACCGGCACGACCCGCTCGCCGATCCGCACCGCCGCCGCCGTTCCCGCCGGCGCTTCGGCATTGGCATAGTTGACCCCGCTTTTCGCGAGCCAGGATTTGGCAATGTCGCAGCCGGTCCGGTCGAAACTGTTCTTGCCGATCGGATCGAACTGGAACGAGCATTCGCCGCCGTGCGCGACGACCGTCACCGGCGCGCGCTCGACTGCCGCCGCCATCGCCGGGTTCGCCGCGACGACGAGCGCCTTGTAGAGCGGGAAATAGACGAAGAGCGCGACGACGCAGGCGGTCATCATGATCGGCTTGCGTCCGATCCGGTCGCTGAGCCAGCCGAAGAAGACGAAGCTGGGGATGATCATCAGCAAGGCGGTGGCGACGAGGAAGTTGGCGGTCGCCCCGTCCACCCGCGCGATGCGTTCGAGGAAGAAGAGCGGATAGAGATGTGCGGCGAAGCCGATCACCGCCTGCCCCGCGACCGCGCCGAACAGCGCGATCAGCACGATCTTCAGATTCTTCCATTCGCCGAAGGCTTCCTTGAGCGGCGCCTTCGACGTCGCGCCCTCGGCCTTCATCCGCTGGAACACCGGGCTTTCCTCGAGCTGGAAGCGAATCCACAGCGTGACGGTGAGCAGCACGATCGAGAAGATGAAGGGGATGCGCCAGCCCCAGGCGAGGAAGGTTTCGGCGTCCATGACGGTGCGCAGGCCGACCACGAGCGACGAGGCGAGGATCAGGCCGAGCATCGCCGTGGTCTGGATGAAGCTGGTGTAGAAGCCGCGTTTTCCGGGCGGGGAATGTTCGGCGACATAGACGGCCGCGCCGCCATATTCGCCGCCGATCGCCAGTCCCTGGAGCAGGCGCAGGATCATCAGGATAACCGGCGCGGCAATGCCGATCGTGTCGTAGCCGGGCAGGAAGCCGACCGCGAAGGTCGAAAGCCCCATGATCGCCATGGTGACGAGAAAGGTGTTCTTGCGCCCGACGATGTCGCCGACGCGCCCGAACACCAGCGCCCCGAACGGCCGCACCGCGAAGCCCGCGGCAAAGGCCATCAGCGCGAGGATGAAGCCGGTGGTCTCGTTGACGCCCGAGAAGAAATGATAGGACAGGGCGCTGGCGAGCAGGCCGTAGAGATAGAAATCATACCATTCGAACACGGTTCCCAGCGACGAGCCGATGATGACGCGCCGTTCGGTCCTTCTCTTTTCGGCCTCGGTCGGCACGACATTCGCTGCACTCGCCATCTTCCTCTCCCTTATTGTCCCGGCAGCGGCGGCGGGCTCTTGTCCGGCCCGTCCGCCACGCTCCCGGGGGTTATCCGTGCAGGGCCGCCATCGCCGGTTCGGTGTAGCCGGCGCTCGCCAGTTCGCGTTCGGCCTGCGTGAAGCCATAGGCCGGGACGATCTCGCCCCGCCGGTCGGACAGCCGGTCCCATTCGGCCGCGACCCGCGCCGCCGCATCGTCGCCGGTACCGATGAACAGCCCCTCGGTCAGCGTGACGTTCGCGCGCGCAAAATGGCCGGCGCCGGCGCAGAGGATCGCGCGCGTCGGCGCATCCTGTGCCACCAGCGCGACGAGGCCGGGGCTCACCGCCTCGGGCGCGAGATGCGCGAGCGCGGCGTCGGCGAGCACGCCGCCGGTCATCGCCGTCGCCGCGGTCGGCGCGAGGCAGTTGACGCGGATGCCATATTTCTCGCCCTCGATCGCCAGCGTCTGCATCAGCCCGACGAGCGCCATCTTGGCCGCGCCGTAATTGGCCTGGCCGAAATTGCCGTAGAGGCCCGAGGAGGAGGTGGTCATGACGATGCGGCCGTAGCGCCGCTCGCGCATCCCGTCCCACACCGCCTTCGAACAGATGACGGCACCCATCAGATGGACGTCGACGACCAGCCGGAAATCGGCGAGGTCCATCTTCGCGAAGCTCCTGTCGCGCAAGATGCCGGCATTGTTGACGAGAATGTCGACGCCGCCCCAGGCGAGCGTCGCCATATGCACCATCGCCGCGACCTCGGCCTCGTCGGTCACCGAGGCGGGGGCGGCCATCGCCTGCCCGCCCGCCGCCGCGATCTCGGCAGCGACGCGCTCCGCCGCTTCGCCGTCGCGGTCGTTGACGACGACGCGGGCGCCGTGGCGCGCGAGCAGATGCGCGTGCGCGCGCCCGAGTCCGCCGCCCGCGCCGGTGACGATCGCCACCCGTCCCGCCAGATCCGTCATATTGCCTCCCTCGTTCAATATCATAACTCACTTGTGAGTGAATGAAAATTCCGTGCCGATTTCCCTGAAACATATCGCCCGGTGACGGTGCCGGAGCCGATGCCGGCGCCGCACGGGCGCCGGCCGGTCAGCCGTCCCTTTCGGCCTTTCGCTGGTTGCAGATGTCGCGGAAACCGGCGGCCATGAAGCGCGCCATGCGCGCCTTCACCGCCTCATAATCGTCCGAGCGGCAGAGGCCGTGCGACAATTTGTCGATGCGTCCGGTGCGCGCGAGGGTGAGCATCAGCGCGCCGGTGACGAAATGATAGCCCCAGAAGATATCCTCCTCGGCCGCGTCGGGCAGCGCCTTCTTCAATATCCCGATCAGCCTAAGCACGACCGGATCGAAATATTTGTCCATATATTCGGCGCCTTCGGGCGTGTTCGACGCCTGCGCACCGAACGCGCCGTAATTCTTCCAGCCCTCGCCGCCCTGGATATAGAGGTCGAGGTCGGTGTCGAGGAAGGCGTGGAGCGCGCCCTCGACGGTGGGCTCGTCCCCCGCCGCCCGGTCGTAATCGTCGAGCGCCTGCATCCGCTTTTCGATGGTCACCACCGCGCGGCGCGCGAACACCGCGTCGAACAGCGTCTTCTTGTCGTCGAAATAATAGTTGAGCAGCGTGTGATGGACGCCCACGCGCTTCGCGACGTCCTTCAGCGTGACGCCATGCAGTCCGTGCCGCGAAAACAGATATTCGGCGGTGTCGAGAATCTGCTCCATCGTCTCGGCGCGCTGCTCCGCCTTCGATGGCCGTTTCGCCGCCGTCTTTGCCCTGGACGCCAAATTCTTTTCCCTTCCCGCCCCTTGTTCATGCAGACACGACCGCGACCGGCCTACACCTGTCCATAATCGGCCCGCAATTGCATTTTGTCGATCTTGCCCGTCGGCGCGAGCGGCATCGCGTCGAGCCGCACCACCGCGTCGGGAATCCACCAGGAGGCGACGCGCCCGGCGAGCGGCGCGAGCAGGTCGGCGTCGCTGACCGCGCCGTCGCACGTCTCGACCAGCAGGATCGGCCGCTCGCCCCATTTGGGGTCGGCGCGCCCGATCACCGCGGCGAGCGACACCTGCGGCAGCGCGCCGACGATGGCCTCGATCTCGGCGGGGTTGATCCATTCGCCGCCCGACTTGATCAGATCCTTGGCGCGGCCGGTGATCGCCAGATTGCCGCGTAAGTCGATCGACGCGAGGTCGCCGGTGTCGAACCAGCCGTCGGCGTCGGTCGCGGGCGCCTCCTGCCCGAAATAGCGTTCGACGACGGTGCCGCCGCGCACGCGCAGGTGCCCCTCGGCGCCACGCTGCTGCGGCAGCGCACGGCCCTCGGCGTCGGTGATGAGCAGGTCGATGCCGACCGCCGGGCGCCCCGACAGGCCCGGCTGGCGGCCCGGATCGCCGGGCAGCGCGGCGGTGCCGAGTGGCGACAGCTCGGTCATGCCCCAGCTCGTTTGCACCTCCGCGCCCAGCCGCTTCTCGATCCGCTCCATCAGCGCGGGCGGCATCGGCGAGCCGCCGACGAGGATGCGGCCCAGCGTCGGCACCTCGCCGCCCTCGGCCTCCAGATGCTCGACGAGGCCGAGCCAGACGGTCGGCACCCCGGCGGCGGCGGTGACGCCCTCGTCGCGGATCAGCCGCGCGAGATGCGCGCCGTCGCTGTGCCGCCCCGGCAGCACCAGCTTCGCGCCGACCGCCGGGGCGGCGAAGGGCAGGCCCCAGGCGTTGGCGTGGAACATCGGCACCACCGCGAGGATCGCGTCGCGCGCGGTCGGGCCGAGCACGTCGGCCTGAAGCTGGCGCATCGTGTGCAGGTAGCAGCCGCGATGGGTGTAAGTGACGCCCTTGGGCGCGCCGGTGCTGCCCGAGGTGAAGCAGAGGCCCGACGGCACCGTCTCGGCAAAATCCCCCCACGGCACATCACGCGGCGGCGCGGCGATCAGCGGATCGAAGGCGTCGGCGCCGTCCACGCCTGCATCAGTGTCTAGCAACAGGATATGGCGCAGCGCGGGCAGATTCTTCGCCGCATCGCGCGCCAGCGGCAGCAGGTCGGCGCTGACGAGCAACACCGCCGCCGCCGACTGGCCGAGCATCGACCCGATCTGCGCCGCAGTCAGGCGGGGATTGAGCGTGTGGCAGACAGCACCCATGCCCATGATGCCGTACCAGGCCTCGAGATGCCCCTGCGTGTTCCAGGCGAGCGTCGCGACGCGGTCGCCGCGGCCGACGCCGAGACGCCGCAGCGCGCCCGACACGCCGCGCGCGCGGTCGTACAGGTCCGCATAGGCGATGCGCCGGATCACCCTGTCCTCGCCCGCCGACACGACCTCGGCATCGGGGTGCCATTTGGCGGCGTGGGAGAGGAATTTGTCGAGCGTCAGGCCATAGTCTTGCATCGAGCCGTCGATCATTGGCACCCCTCGACCTTGGGCGGCAGCGGCGGCGACGCGATGCCGACGTTCCAGGTCCACGGAATGTCGCCCGCCGCGCGGCGGCGGCACACCACCGCCTCGTGCAGCGCCGCCATGCCGGGAAACAGATTCTTTCCGGCGCGCGGCCCGTCGGCGAAATGCAGGAAACCGCGATCCTCGCCATAGTCGGGCCAGTCGGGCTGGTCCTTGGCGCGCGGCTTGCCGGTCGCGGCGAAGCTCGCCCAATAATCGCCCATCGCGGCGATCATCCGCCTTTCGGCGAGCGTGTTCGGAATCTTCGGCCACAGCGGCGGCGTCCGTTCGGCGGTGTCGAAGATATAGGGCAGCTCGGCGGCGTGAAAGGCGTGGAGATTCCACTCCGCCGTCGCCGGATAGCCATGGTCGAAATAATAATAATAGGCGCCATGCCCCGCCGCCGCCTGGTTCGACACCAGCCGCTCGGCGGTCCAGCCGTACATCGCGTCACGCGTCGCGGCGAGCAGGCTTTCCTCGATATTCTTCGCCGGATAGCGGGCGAGGAACAGCGGCGCGAGGTCGCCATAGGCGGTGCGAGCCGCCGCTTCATAGGCCGCAGCGCCGCCGGGCGCCTTGGGAAGCAGGAAGCGCAGCGAGCGGATTTCGCCGCTGTTGAAACCGGCGAGGATCGGCACCAGCGCCTGTTCGTTCCGGTCGAAGGTGTCGACCAGCTGGCGCGGCAAGACTTTGCCGTCGATGGTGATAAAGGGGAAGAAGCCCGTCGTCGCGGTCCTTTCGGCGATCGTGGACGCATCCATCGCGCGCAGCGCGGCAAGGTCGGTGGCGCCGATTTTCGCCGCGAGGTCGCGCCCCTGTTCCTCGGCCGGCACGATGCCGTGCTGCGTCTCGCGCAGTGCCTGGGCGGAGACCATATAGGCGCTCTGCGCGATCGCCTTGTGGAACAGCCCGCGCGCGTCGGGCGCCGCCATCAGCGCCATGACGCTGAGCGCGCCCGCCGATTCCCCCGCGATCGTCACATTGTCCGGGTCGCCGCCGAAGGCCGCGATATTGGCCTTCACCCAATCGAGCGCCGCGATCTGGTCGAGCAGGCCGTAATTGCCCGACAGGCCGTCCGGCGATTCCGCGCTGAGTTCGGGATGCGCGAGATAGCCGAGCGCGCCGAGCCGGTAGTTGATCGACACGACGACCAGCCCGCGCTTCGCGAGCGCGCCGCCGTCATAGATGGGATCGCCGCCCGATCCCGTCGTCAGCGCGCCGCCGTGAATCCACACGAACACCGGCGCCTTTGCCGCGCCCGACGGCGTCCAGATGTTGAGCGACAGGCAATCCTCGCTCATCGCCGGCAGGTCCCAGCCATAGATGCTGGGGCCGCGCGGTTTGGGCTGGACGCAGGCCGCGCCGAACTTCGCCGCCTCGCGCACCCCTTCCCACGCGGGGAGCGGCTCCGGCGCGCGCCAGCGGCGCTCGCCGACCGGCGGCACGGCATAGGGGATGCCCTTGAAGACGCGCAACCCGCCGCGCTCCTCGACGCCGCGCACCGAGCCCGCCGGCGCGTCGACCACCGGCGCGGCGGCCGCCGCCCCCGGCGCCAGCAGCGCCACCGCCAGACACAGATGCCGCAGCCGGCCGGTCATCGGATCGCCCTTTCGCCCATGCCCGGTCAGAAGCGGTAGTTGGCGCGCACGCCGACCGTGCGCGGCCGCAAGCGGGCGTAGCGGCCGTCGAGGAAGGCCTCGGGATGGACATAGGTGATCGATTTGTCGTCGAAGAGATTCTCGACATAGGCGGTGAGGTCGAGCGACCCGAGCTTCACCCCGGCATAGAGGTTCACATTGGTCCAGGCCTCGGTGAAGTCGTAGGTCGGGCTGACCGCAGCGGGATTGCCCGGCACATTGGGGAACTGGTTGGGGAAGGACCCCGCGTGCGACACATTGACCGCCGCGAAGGCGGTCTTTCCGCCGCCGATCCCGAAATCGTAGCGCAGCGTGCTCGACCCCTGGAATTTCGGTGAGGCGAGCCGCGTCCCCAGCTCGGCGCCCGAGATGGCGGCCTCGATCGGCGTCAGCTCGGTGACCTTGGCGCGGTTGAACGAGCCGTTGAGCGCGAGGCTCAGCCCCGCGACCGGCCGCGCCATGATCTCGAATTCGAGGCCATAGCTTTCCGCGCCGCCGATGTTGGTCGCGAACTGGATCGAGTCCGACACGCGGTTGGCCTGGACCTGGATGTCCTGCCAGTCGATATAATAGGCCGCGAAATTGGCGGTGAGGTCGCCGCCGAGCCAGCGGCCCTTCAGCCCGACTTCGTAGTTGGTCACGCTGTCCGACTTGGCGCCGTCGGGGATGACGATGTCGTTGGGGTTGATCGTGCTGACGAGGCCTGCACGCGCATTGACCACCGGGGTGCGGAACCCCGTCGAGACGGTCGCATAGGTGGTCAGGCTGTCGGTCGGCTTCCACGACACGCTGCCCTTCCACGACAGCCGGTCGTCCTTGACCTTTAGCCCTTCGGCATAGTTGATCGGCGTGACCGTGATCGGGAAATTGGACAGGCCGAGGAAGGCGAGCGTCAGATAATTGCTGTTGTAGCCGCCGCCGCGGGTGAAGCTCTGCACCTCGGTGCTGCCGTAGCGCAGCCCGCCGGTGATCCAGAATCGGTCGCTGAAGCGGAAGGTCGCCTCGCCGAAGCCCGCGATCTCGCTCTGGTCGGTGTAGCTGTTGAAGCGCTGGTAATATTCGTCGGGCAGGCCGGTGAGGTTGCGCGCCGCGAGAAATTCGCGCGTCGAGCGATAAGCGAAATCGACGGTGCGGCGCTTGTCGTAATAGAAGAAGCCCGCAACCCATTCGAACGGGCCGTCGTGGCGCGACACCAGCCGCGTTTCCTGGACGAACAGATCGTCATAGCCATAGGCGTCGAGCGCGAAGGGAAAGGCCTGGCCGAAGGTCCCGGCGAGATCGACATAGAAGGAGGCGTCATAGTCCGACAGCGTCGTCGAGCTGATCAACTCGGCGAAGTCGAACTCGTAATTGACCGTGACATTATAGTTGGTGAGCTTGCCCTGGAACAGGTCGGGACGGTCCGAAAGCCGCACGAACTTGCCGCGCGCGGGGTTGGTCAGCCCCGAATCGGCGGGCTTGCTGTTCTCGTGGGAGACGAGCAGGCGCACCTTCATCCGGTCGCTCGGCTGCATCAGCAGGATCGCGCGGCCGCCATAGGCCTCGAGGCTGTTCGAATCCTTGATCCCGGTGCCGACATTGTCGACCCAGCCGTCCTCGTTGCGGTAATAGCCGGTAACGCGCAGCCCCAACTCGTCCTTCATGATCGGCACGTTGATCATCGCATTGTAGCGCTGGCGCACCGAATCCGACCCGGTGAGGCCGATGTCGATGCCGGCGGACGCCTGGAACTGGCTGAGGTTCGGGCTCTTGGTCAGGATGCGCATCGCGCCGGCGAGCGAGTTCGATCCGAACAAGGTGCCCTGCGGCCCGCGCAGGAATTCGACGCGCTCGACGTCGTAGAGATTGGGGTCGAGGATCGTCGAATTGCCGTTCGCCGAGATCGGCAGCTCGTCGACATAGATGGCGACCGCGCTTTGCAGCCCGGCACTGTAGCCGTTGGTGTTGATGCCGCGCGCGGTGAAATTGTTGAAATTCTGCGTCGGCCGGTTGACGACGACGCCCGGCGTGTTCTGGGCGATGCCCTCATAGCCGACGATGCCGAGCTCATCGAGCTCGTCCTGCGCGAAGGCGCTGACGCTGAGCGGCACGTCCTGCAGCCGCTCGGTGCGGCGGGTGGCGGTGACGATGATGTCATTGTCGTCGCGCTGCCGTTCCTCGGCGGTCTGGCCGGTGGCGGTCGACTGGGCCGCGGCGATGCCGGGCGTCATGAACAGGGCGACCACGGAAGCGGACGCGAAAAGCTGAGCCTTCATACACACTCTCCCTCCCGGACGGCGCTCTTCGTCGCCGTCTCG
>CALMYE010000300.1 GCA_937873425.1 uncultured Sphingopyxis sp.
GCGGCTGATCGACCGGCTGCTGCGGCGCGCGGGGTATCGCGATTCGCGGTAGGGGCCGTTCCGATACAGGAAAAGCGCGGCCCTGAGCCTGTCGAAACTTGGTCCCGATGGTGGAGACTGATTCGCTTGTTTGGAACTGGCCGGTTGCGGCTGGTTGCGGCCTTTCTTCTCCCCTCCCGCAGGCGGGAGGGGTTGGGGGTGGGCCAGCAGCGTTGCGATTGCCCACCCCGCTGCGACTAACGAACAAAGTTCGTAAGTCTCGCTGCCCCTCCCGCCTGCGGGAGGGGGAATCCGTCCGCTTCCGCTTCGTCCGCTCCTCACCCCAACGCGGTCGTTGCTGCCAGCATTGAATTTTTCCAAGCGGCCTGAGCGCCTGCCATGCGGGCGCTCGGGACGGGGCTTTGCGTGAGACCGGATTTATCCCGGCGCCGCTTGGCGTTCCGTCCCCGCGCCCTTACATGCGGGGGCGATGCCGCCCGATACGCAAACTTCCGCCGAGGCGGCCCGCGAACCGCCCGTCTTGGCGACGCTGCGGCGTTTCCTGCCCTATCTGTGGCCCGCCGGGAATCGCGGGCACAAGATCCGGATACTGCTCGCCGCGCTGATCGTGCTCGCGTCGAAGGGCGTGCAGCTGTCGATGGGCTTTCTCTATGGCGCCGCGATCGACCGGATGGTGCCGGGGATGGAAGAAGGCGTCGCGCTCGCGATCGGGCTGGTGCTCGCCTATGCCGGCGCGCGCTTTGCCGGGGTGCTGTTCGACAATCTGCGCAACGTGGTGTTCGAGCGTGTCGGGCAGGATGCGACCCGCGAGCTGGCGATCGCGACCTTCACCCACCTGCACGCGCTGTCCTTGCGCTTCCACCTCGCGCGGCGCACCGGCGAGGTGACCAAGGTGATCGAGCGCGGGACCAAGAGCATCGACACGATGCTCTATTTCCTGCTCTTCAACATCGCGCCGACGGTGATCGAGCTGGCCGCGGTGCTGATCATCTTTTGGGCCAAGTTCAGTTTCGGGCTGGCGAGCGCGACCGCGCTGATGGTGATCCTCTACATCATCTTCACGCGGCGCATCACCGACTGGCGCAACGCGCTGCGCATGCGGATGAACGACCTCGACACGCTGACCGTCGGGCGCAGCGTCGACAGCCTGCTCAATTACGAGACGGTCAAATATTTCGGCGCCGAGGAACGCGAGGCGGCGCGATACCGCGACGTCGCCGACCAATATGCGCGCGCCGCGGTGAAGAGCGAGAACAGCCTCGCGCTGCTCAACGTCGGGCAGAGCTTCATCACCAACGCCGCGATGGCGGGGGCGATGGCCTATACGGTGTGGGGCTGGTCGCGCGGGATTTTCCAGGTCGGCGACGTGGTGCTGGTGAACACGCTGCTGGCGCAGCTGTTCCGCCCGCTCGACATGCTCGGCATGGTCTATCGGGTGATCCGGCAGGGGCTGATCGACATGGAGGCGATGTTCCGCCTGATCGACACGCCGCCGGAGATCGCCGACGCGCCGGACGCCTGGCCGCTGGTCGTCGCGGGCGGCGCGGTGGCGTTCGAGAATGTGACCTTCGGCTACGAACCCGACCGGACGATATTGAACGGGGTGAGCTTTGCCGTGGGGGCGGGCGAGACGCTGGCGATCGTCGGGCCGTCGGGGGCGGGCAAATCGACGATCGCGCGGCTGCTGTTCCGCTTCTACGACCCGCAGGGCGGGCGGATCGCCATCGACGATCAGGATATTTCACAGGTCACGCAGGCGAGCCTGCGCGCCGAGATCGGCATCGTGCCGCAGGACACGGTGCTGTTCAACGACAGCATCGGCTACAATATCGCCTATGGCCGCGAGGGCGCGCGCGCCGGGGACATCGCGGCGGCAGCCGAGGGCGCGGCGATCGACGGCTTCATCGCGCTGTTGCCGCAGGGTTACGACACCGAGGTCGGCGAGCGCGGGCTCAAGCTCTCGGGCGGCGAGAAGCAGCGCGTCGCCATCGCGCGCACCCTGCTCAAGAACCCGCCGATCCTGATCCTGGACGAGGCGACGAGCGCGCTCGACAGCCGCACCGAGGCGGCGATCCAGGCGACGCTGGACCGCATCGCCGAGCGCCGGACGACGCTGGTGATCGCGCACCGCCTGTCGACGGTGACCGGCGCCGACCGGATCATCGTGCTCGACAAGGGCCGCGTCGCGGAGACGGGGACGCACGAGCAATTGCTGCGCATGCGCGGGCTCTATGCCGATATGTGGGCGCGGCAGCAGGCGGAGAAGGAAGAGGGAACGGTTTAGGGTGCGCAGCCTTTGCCAAACCGCAAAACACCGCCGCCCGCATAAAACGCAACCGAAACACTTGTGTTACTTGACCCCCCGCCCCCCGGCCCCTTAGTCGTGGTCCATGCCGCATGACACCACCCTGATCGGAACGATTGTCGCGGGCCTCGGCTTTGCCTTTCTGATGGGAGCGATCGCGCAGCGGCTGCGCATTTCGCCGATCGCGGGCTATCTGCTCGCCGGGGTCATCGTCGGGCCGTTCACGCCCGGCTTCGTCGCCGACACCGGCCTTGCCATGCAGCTCGCCGAGATCGGCGTCATCCTGCTGATGTTCGGGGTCGGGCTGCATTTTTCGCTCAAGGATCTGCTCTCGGTGCGCCGCATCGCGGTGCCGGGCGCGATCGTGCAGATGGCGGTGGCGAGCGGGCTGGGCATCGCGCTCGGGCTGTGGCTCGGCTGGTCCTTCGCGGGCAGCGCGATCTTCGGCCTCGCGCTGTCGGTCGCCTCGACGGTGGTGCTGCTGCGCGCGCTGCAGGCGCGCGACATGGTCGAGACCGAGCGCGGACGCATCGCGGTCGGCTGGCTGATCGTCGAGGATCTGGCGATGGTGCTGGCGCTGGTGCTGCTGCCGGCGCTGTTCGGCGCGCGCGAGGAGGCGGCCGGCGGCGCCGCGCTGCTCCAGTCGGCGGGCTGGGTGATGCTCAAGGTCGTCGCCTTCGTCGCCTTCATGTTCGTCGTCGCCAAGCGCATCCTGCCGTCGGTGCTGCACTGGGTCGCACACACCGGGTCGCGCGAGCTGTTCCGCCTGTCGGTGCTGGCGATCGCGCTGGGCGTGGCCTTCGGCGCGGCGGTGGTGTTCGACGTCAGCTTTGCATTGGGCGCTTTCTTCGCGGGCATGATCCTCGGCGAGACGCAGCTCAGCCGCCGCGCGGCGGAGGAGACGCTGCCGCTGCGCGACGCGTTCGCGGTGCTGTTCTTCGTGTCGGTCGGCATGCTGTTCGACCCCTGGGTGCTGGTCGACCAGCCGCTGCCGGTGATCGCGACGGTCGCGATCATCGTCGTCGGCAAGTCGCTCGCCGCCTACTGGATCGTGCGCGCCTTCGGCCATGAACAGCAGACCGCGATGACGGTGTCGGTCAGCCTCGCGCAGATCGGCGAATTCTCCTTCATCCTCGCGGGGCTGGGCGTCGGGCTCGCTGTGCTGCCCGAAACCGGGCGCGACCTGATCCTCGCGGGATCGCTGCTGTCGATCCTGGTCAACCCGATATTGTTCGGGCTGGCGGTGAAGCGGCTGCGGTCGGAGGATGAGGCCGGCGCGGCGGAACCGGCGGCGGCCGCGGCCGAGCCCGCCCCGCCCTTGCGCACCGTGCTGATCGGCTATGGCCGCGTCGGCAGCCATATCGGCAGCCTGGTGTGCGGGCGCGGCGAGGCGCTGACGGTGATCGAGGACCAGAAGGACATGGCGGCGGCGGCGGAAAAGGCCGGCGCGAAGGTGATCATCGGCGACGCCGCGAAGGAAAGCGTGCTGCGCCAGGCGCAGGTGGAAACCGCCTCCACCCTGCTGATCGCGATCCCCGAGGGGGTCGAGGCGGGCGCGATCGTGCGCAAGGCGCGGGCGATGAACCCCGGCCTGCTGATCGTCGCGCGCGCGCATTCGGAGGAGGAGGTCGACGACCTCGTCCGCCGCGGCGCCGACCATGTGGTGATGGCCGAACGGGTGACCGCGGCGCGCATGGCCGAACGGGCGATGCTGGCGAAGGGATGAAAGGCGGCAAAGCCCCTCCCCCTGAGGGGGGGATTATGCCCTTGCGGCATGTAAGCTGGCGATCCCCGGCGAAAGCCGGGGTCCAGCGGGCGCAACGCGACGGCGCATGGACCCCGGCTTTCGCCGGGGATCAGATACTTGTCAGAGCGGGGCAAATGCCCTGAAGGGGAGGGGTTGAAAATGGTTTCGCTGCCCTCCCAACTCTCCTATCGCGACCCCGCAATGACCGCAGACGCTCTCCTCCCGCTGCTCAAATCGACCTTCGGCTTCGACGCGTTTCGCGGGCGGCAGGCCGATGTCGTCGGGCGGGTGATGGCGGGGCAGCATACGCTGGCGGTGATGCCGACGGGGGCGGGCAAGTCGCTGACCTATCAGTTGCCCGCGGTCGCGCTCGACGGCTGCACCGTCGTCGTGTCGCCGCTGATCGCGCTGATGCACGACCAGCTGCGCGGCGCGCGGGCGGCGGGGATTCGCGCCGCCAGCCTGACCAGCGTCGATGCCGACTTCGCCGATACGCGCCAGGCCTATCGCGACGGCGCGCTCGACCTGCTCTACATCGCGCCCGAGCGCGCGACGGGCGAGGGGTTCCGCGCGCTGATGGAGGCGCGCAGCCCTGCGCTGTTCGCGATCGACGAGGCGCATTGCGTGTCGGAATGGGGCCATGATTTCCGTCCCGACTATCGCCTGCTGCGGCCTTTGCTCGACGCCTTTCCGGGCGTCCCGCGGCTTGCGCTGACCGCGACCGCCGACGCGCACACGCGCGAGGATATTCTCCGCCAGCTCGGCATCCCGGCCGAGGGGCTGGTGCTCGCGGGCTTCGACCGGCCGAACATCCGCTATGCGGTCCGCCCGCGCGTCGGCGCGGCGAAGCAGCTCGCCGATTTCATCGCCGCCAATCCGGGGCCGGGCATCGTCTATTGCCCGACGCGCGACGGGACCGAGCGCATGGCCGAGCGGCTGGCGGCGGCGACCGGACGCAGCGTCGCGGCCTATCACGCCGGGCTCGACCCCGAGCGGCGGGCGCGGGTGCAGCATGATTTCGTCGCGTCGGAGGACGGCATCGTCACCGCGACGGTCGCCTTCGGCATGGGCATCGACAAGCCCGACGTGCGCTTCGTCGCGCATGCCGGCCTGCCCAAGTCGATCGAGGCCTATTATCAGGAAACCGGCCGCGCGGGGCGCGACGGCGACCCCGCCGAGACGCTGATGCTGTGGGGCGCCGACGATTTCGCGCGGGCGCGGATGCGGCTGTCCGAACTGCCCGAGGCGCGCGTCGCGGGCGAGCGGGCGCGGCTCAATGCGATGGCGGCGCTGGTCGAGACCACGACATGCCGCCGCGCGCTGCTGCTCCGCCATTTCGGCGAGAGCCCGCCCGAGCGCTGTGGCCATTGCGACAATTGCCTCGAGCCGCCGGCGCAGATCGACGCGACGGTGCTGGCGCAGAAACTGCTGAGCGCGGTCTATCGCACCGGGCAGAGCTATGGCGCCGGGCATGTCGAGGCGGTGCTGACCGGGCGCAGCGACGAGCGGATCGCCCAGCGCGGCCACGACAAATTGTCGGTGTTCGGCATCGTCGAAGGCGAGGAGGCGCGGCTGATCAAGCCGCTCGTCCGCACGCTCGTCGCGCGCGAGGCGCTGGAGACGACCGAGCATGGCGGGCTGATGTTCGGGCCGGCGGCGCGCGCGGTGATGAAGGGCGAGGTGCCCGTGCTGCTCGCCGAGCCGCCGGCGCGGCGGACGAAGCGCGGGACGCGCGCCGACCGGGCGGCGGCGAACCCGGTCGGCGACCCGCTGTTCGAGGCGCTGCGCACCACGCGGCGTGAGCTGGCGGTCGAGGCGGGGGTGCCGCCCTATGTGGTGTTCCACGACGCCGCGCTGCGCGCGATGGCGAGCGAGCGGCCGTCGAGCCGTGCCGAGCTGGCCTCCATCCCCGGCGTCGGCGCGCGCAAGCTGGAGGCGTGGGGCGATGCGTTTCTGGCGGTGATAAGGCAGTATTGACGGGCGATTGACAGCCGGGCGCGTATCGCGCCACAAGCATCGGCGGGTCGCGGCTGTTTGGGGGGAAGCGATGCGTTCTTTTGTCCTCGCCCTTTGTTGCGTCGGCCTCGCCGCGCCGCCGGTTTCGGCGGCGCCACCGCATCACCACAAGGATCTCGATTTTCCCGATGGCTGGAGCTTTCGCGCGCGCGAGCCCATTTGCGTGGCGACACGGGCGATCACGCCGGATATCGAGATCGATATTGCCTTCACCAGCGTCGGCGGAAGCAGCATCAATATTGCGGGCAAGACCCTTCCGGCCATCGTCCATGACGAAGACGGGGAGGATGACGAAGACGAGGACGCACCTGGCCCCAACGATGCCCATTACGAAGGATCGCACGAGGTGCGCGGCGCGGACGGCGGTTATATCCCCCGGCTCGACCCCGGTATCGACTATGACAACTTCCCCGGCACGGCGCTGTTCGTCGACGGCGACATCGCCGCGCGTTTCTCCTTCGGCCAAAGCCGCGAAGACAAGACCGTCTATCACCTCAACGGTTTCAAGGGCGAGCAATGGCCGATCATCGAGGGCGGCAAGGAGATGCGGTTGAAGCTGCTCGGCGCCGAAGCGGGCGTGATCCCGATCGGCGCGGCGCACGGATTGTGGCGTGAAATGCGGAATTGCATCGCCGGTTATCCCGGCGGGTGATGCGCCGCCGATTGCCTTCATGCTTGTCAGCAGCGCCCGATCGGCGGTAGATCGCCGTCATGAGCGATTTCCGTCCCCTGTCCGCCGGCTATAGCGTCGCCCCGCAGATCGGCATCGAGGATGTCGTCGCCGCGAAGGAAGCCGGCTTTGCCCTGATCGTCAACAACCGCCCCGACGGTGAGGAGCCGGCGGCGCCGCAGGGGGACGAGATCGCGCATGCCTGCGCCGCCGAGGGGCTGGCCTATGCGGCGATCCCGGTCGGGCATGCGGGGTTCAGCCATGCGCAGCTCGACGCGCTCGCCAGGCTGCTCCACGATGCGACGGGGCCGGTGCTCGCCTATTGCCGGTCGGGCACGCGCTCGACCCATCTGTGGGCGCTGACCCGCGCGCGCGCCGGGGACGATGTCGCGGACCTCGTCGAGGCGGCGGCGAAGGCGGGATACGACCTGACCGGGCTGCGGCCGATGATGGACGCGCTGGCAGGCGAAAAGTGAGCCAGGCGGAACTGATCCAATTGGGCGCGTCGCTGGTCGCGGTGCTGTTCGTCGCCTGGCTGGTCAGGCGCATGGGGCTGGGCGCCGATCCGCGCATCGCCGACGCAGACCATGCGATCCGGCTGGCCGAAGAGGCCGAGGCGGGGTTCGGCGGGGTCGACGTCGCGCGCGACCGCGCGGGCTTTGCCGCGATCGTGCGCAACGGCGAGGGGCGGATGATGCTGATCCGCGCGCACGGCAATTTCTTCGCGGCGCGGCCCGTCGATGCGAGCGTCGTCGGCCGGCTCGACAAGGAGTTTCTGACGCTGACGCCGCCCGAGCGGAGCTTCGGCAAGGTGACGCTGCATCTGGGGAAGGACGCGGGGATGTGGGCGAGCCGGATGCGGGAGGTGGCGCGTGGATAGGCTGCCCGACCCGGTGACCTATGCGGTGCCGGCCTTCATCCTGCTGCTGATCGCCGAGATGGTGATTTCGCTGCGCCGCGACAAAAGCCGCTACGAGGTGCGCGACACGCTGACCTCGCTGATGCTCGGCACGGGCAGTCAGGTGGCGGGGGCGCTGGTCGGCGCGGGCGTCGTCGCCATGTCGGTGTGGGTGTATCAGTATCGCCTGTTCGATATCGGCATCGATTTCCGCGGCTGGTGGTGGGCGTGGATATTATGCTTCCTGCTCGACGACCTCGCCTATTATGCCTTCCACCGGAGCGCGCACCGCGTGCGCTGGTTCTGGGCGAGCCATGTCATCCACCACAGCTCGCAGCATTATAATCTCTCGACCGCGCTCAGGCAGACATGGACGGGTTTCTTCAGCCTGACCTTCCTGTTCCGCATGCCCTTGTTCCTGATCGGCTTTCCGCCGGAGATGGTGTTCTTCTGCGCCGGGCTGAACCTCATCTATCAATTCTGGATTCACACCGAGGCGATCGGGCGGATGCCGCGCTGGTTCGAGGCGGTGATGAACACGCCGTCGCACCATCGCGTCCATCACGGGGTGAACCCGCGCTATCTCGACGCCAATTATGCCGGGGTGTTCATCGTCTGGGACAGGATGTTCGGCAGCTTCGTCGCCGAGCGCGACGACGAGCCGGTGCGCTACGGCATCGTCAAGCAGCTCGGCAGCTTCAACATCTTGTGGGCCGCGGTGCATGAATGGGTCGGGATCGCGAAGGATGTGTGGAGCGCGCCGTGGCGGCACAAGCTCTCCTATATCTGGCGCGAGCCGGGCTGGAGCCACGACGGAAGCCGGGCGACCAGCGACATGATCCGCGAACGCTGGCGCGCGGGGCGGGCGGCCGAGGAACCGGCGGAGTGATCCTGCCCTGCAGGGCGAAAGGGATTCGCGCAGAGGCGCAGAGCGCGCAGAGGATTGGGTTCACGCGGAGACGCGGAGGCGCGGAGAAACGGCGCTTGCCGCGAAGCGGCCTTCCTCCTGCCACCTCGCCGCAGGCCGAACGATGCGACAGTGAAGGGGCTTTGCTGTCCAAAGCTCCTCCGCGTCTCCGCGTGAATTTTTCCTTCCTCTCTGCGGTCTCTGCGCCTCTGCGCGAATCCATTTCTTCCTTGTTCCGTCGCCTAATGACATTCATGTAAGCATCCGGGCGACCGCGAGATGCGGCGCGAGGGAGAGCGGCAGGCATGGACCAGTTCGACATCATCGTCATCGGCGGCGGCAGCGCGGGGAGCGCGGCGGCGGGGCGGCTCGCCGGGGACGGCACGCGGACGGTCTGTCTGGTCGAGGCGGGCGGGCGCAACGACAATCTGCTGATCAAGACGCCGGGCTTCA
>CALMYE010000301.1 GCA_937873425.1 uncultured Sphingopyxis sp.
TCGCGGACATCCAGCCGCGCCAGACGGTCACGGTGAACGTCACCCGCCCCGACGGTTCGACCTTCGCCTTCGACACGCTCTGCCGCATCGACACCGCGAACGAGGTCGAATATTATCTGAACGGCGGCATCCTGCATTATGTGCTGCGCAAGCTCGCGGCATAGCTAGCATCGGACGGGGAGGAGGATCGGCACCATGGGCAAAATCCTCCTGCTGCTGGTCGGGATCGGCATCGGCCTGTTCATCGCCGCGATGATGCGGCGCGGCGGCCGCCGCGACCTGACCGCGCCGCCACCGCGGCTCGACGCGCCGCAGACGCGCCGGACCGGGATCGGCGATGCCGAGGTCGCCGCGCTGATCCGGCAGGGCCGCAAGATCGAGGCGATCAAGCGGCTGCGCGAGCTGACGCGGATGAGCCTTTCGGAAGCCAAGGAAGCCGTCGAGGAACTGGAAGACAGGCTGCGTTGACCGCCCCCGCCGGGGCGGGCCGCCGCCGCGAAGGGAGTGGATATGGGCGTGTTCGAGATCGCCATCGAAGTCATCGGCTGGGCCGCCGCCGTGTTGATCCTCGCCGCCTATATATTGCTCTCGCTCGGCAAGCTGGAGCCGCGCGGCTATGTCTATCAGGGAATGAATGTGATCGGCGCGGGCGGCTTCGTGATCAATTCGGGCTATAACGGCGCGATCCCCTCGGCGGCGCTCAACGTCGTGTGGGCGGCGATGGGGCTGTTCACCCTGTGGAGCGTGTGGCGGATACGGCAGGCGGCACCGAACGCCCGCTAGAACCGATCATCCCCGATGGAAAAGACCTGTGCTCCCGCGAAGGCGGGAGCCCAGAGCGGCCCAAGCCCGCGTCGGCGTAATTACGCTCTGGGTCCCCGCCTTCGCGGGGACACAATCGCTTCGATCAAAACGCCGCCTCCGCATCCCACGCCGCGACCTTCGCGCGCACCTCCGCCAGCATCGCGTCGAGCGCCGCACGGTCGAACACCGCGCCGCGCATCACCACCGTGTCGATCGCCCGCGTCGCGGCGATATCGTCGAGCGGATTGCGGCCCAGGAGCACGAGGTCCGCCGCCATCCCCGGCCGGACCGCGCCATAGCGGTCGAGCCGGCCGAACCACGCCGGCCCCGCGCGCGTCGCCGAGGCGAGCGCCTGCGCCGGGGTCAGTCCCTTCTCGACGAACAGCGCGATCTCGTCGTGCAGCCCGAAGCCCGGATAGTTGAAGCTGTTGAGGAAGCCCGCATCGGTCCCCGCGATGATCGGCACCCCCGCCTCGGCCAGCATGGGCAGAATGGCGGCCATATCGTCGATATGCTTGTGGCGCGCAGCGATAGCGGCGGCATCGGCCCGCGCCGCCCGCTCGACGCGCCAGTCATAGGTCTTGCGCAGCTTCGGCCCGACATAGGCGAGGCCCGCGTCCGCGCTGTGATCGTCGCGGTCGAGGAAGGCGATGATGCGGCTGCCGTTCAGCGTCGGCGTGACGGACACCCCCGCGGCGGCGAAACGGCGATAGGCGGCCATCGCGGTATCCCGGTCGAAGCCCGCATCGAGGCGGCGGTTCGCCTCTGCCCGGTCGATGCGCCCCGCGGCGAAATCGGCGGCGATCGCCGCTTCGTCCTTGGCCCCCGCGTTATAAGCATAGTCGAGATGCTCGATCGAGCTGAGCCCGGCATCGACCGCCTGCTCCACCGTCAGCGCCATCGGAATATGGCCCGACGTGCGCAGCCCGCGCGCCTTCGCCTGCGTCAGCGCATAGAGGAACAGTTCGGGCTTCAGCGTGCTGTCGGTGATCTTGACGAAATCCACCCTGTCGCGCTGCTGCAACCGGTCGAGCGCCGCATCGATATCGGCCTCGCTGCCGACCTCGATCGTCCCCTTCCACAACGGCGCGATCCCCTCGATCTTCGCGCCGGAGGTGAGCAGGTGCGGGCCGAACAGCGCGCCGCTTTCGATCTCGCCGCGCCATGCCAGCACCTGATCGGGCAGGTCGCCCGACGCGTCGCGGATCGTGGTGATGCCGTTCGCGACATAGAGCGGCAGCAGCGCCCTATTCTCCTCGATCAGATCGGGACCGCCGCCGAAATGGACGTGCATGTCCCACAGGCCGGGGATCAGATATTTGCCCGCGCCCTCGACCGTCCGCGCCGCGCGCCAGCCCTCCGCAACGACCGCATCGGGTCCGACCGCGACGATATCCGCGCCCCGCAGGACAACGGCCTGCCCGGCTTCGGTTCGCCCATGCTCGACATCGACGACGGTGACGTGGCGGATGATGACGTCGCCCTGTTTCGGCGCTGCAAAGGCGGACGGCGCGAGGAAGACCAGCGCGGAAAACAGGGCTGCGAACAGGCGTTTCATCGGCAAATCCTTCAAGCGGCGAATCTCGCACAGCAACCACCGCCGGGTTGACGGCTATGCCGCCACCGGCACCCAATGCTCGCGGCCGCCTCCCGCGGCGTCGGGGTCGGGGCGCGTCACCACGCTCAGATAATAGCCTTCATGCTCGACCAGAAAGGCCCGGTCGATGAACTCGGGCACGAACGCCGCCATCTCCGGCTCGACCTGCCCTGTCTTCCGGGGAGTCTCGAACCAGCGCAGCGCGGCATCCTGCCCGGGGCTGACCGGCGTCATCTTCTGTCTGGCGATGCGCCGCGTGTCGGCGATCAGCACCGGCTGGCCCGGCCCCATTTCCAGCGCGGTCAGGATCGGCGGACGCCGGCCGGAGGTCCACAGCGCATGCCATGTGTCATAGGCCCCATGCAGCCGGTCGAGCGCATCGCCGTCGGACATGAAGGCGGTCGTGTGCTGGCCGATGAAATGATAGCCCAGCTCCATCAGCGGCGACCCCGGCGGAAACAGGGCCGCAAAGCCGGGATAGGGCTTGTATGATCCGATGCCGAAGCCCTCCGGGTCCTTGTGGTGCGGGCTGAACCGGTCGACCACGATCGGCACACAATAGCCCGGCGGCCGGAAATGCTCGATGCGCGGAAAAAGGTCGGGGAGATGCTCGTAATCGGACACCTGCTCGCCGGGGAAACCATATAATATGTTCCACAGGGCATAGAGGTTGAGCGAGGCGCAGTTGCGCAGCAGCACGAGGTTCTGGATGCCCGAAATCCCCTTGCGCATCAGCTTCAGCACATTGGTCGACAGCGATTCGATGCCCGGCTGGATCTGGGTCATGCCCGCGCGGCACATCAATCGGAGCTGCTCATATTTGAGGTTCGCCTTCACCTCGTAGAACAGGCTCGGCTTGCGTTCCCATGTCGCCAGTTCGGGCAGCACCGTCTGCAGATAGGACAGCGGCATGATATTGTCGGTGAAGGACAGATAGGGCGGATCATATCGGTCGACCAGCTCGCGGATTTCCCCGATCATCCGTTCCGGCGTCTTGGTGCGGAAATCCATGGTGCTGCCGTTCAGGCCGCAGAAGGTGCAGTGATTCTTCATGCCCCACCAGCAGCCGCGCGAGCTTTCGAGCGGCAGGCCCTCGGGCAGATGGGCGGGAAGGCGGCCGCGCGCCTTTTCGGCTTCCAGCGCTTCGAGAAAATCGGTGAAGTCGGGCGTCGGAGAGATGGCGATATTGTCGATCGGCGCGCATTCGATGACCCGCTCGGCGGGCCGCTCGCCGGCCCTGATCAGCCTTTCGCAGAACTCGGGGAAGGCGACGTCGGCCTCTCCCGAAAAGAAATGATCGACCCACGGAAATATGCCGGCGAAGGCGGCCCCCATGGGCGCTGCGATATTGGCGCCGCCCATCACGACGATCGTGTCGGGCGCGGCCTGTTTGACGCGCCAGGCCAGCGCCGATCCAGCCATGATCTGCTCGAAGGTCGAAACGATCGCCACTATGCGCGGGCGCGTCGCCAGCACCGCCTCGACGAATTCATCGACGAAAGGCGCTATGTGCGGGGCCAGCCTGTCGTGCAGCGCCTGCGCCTTGTCCGCCAGTTCGGGAAGCGGGGGCAAAGTGGCGCCGATCTCCGGCGGCCAGCCGTGGGGACGGAACAGCCGCTCGCCGATCACGCAGTCCAGATAATAGCGGGAGACGGCCTTGTAGGGTTCATAGCCCGTGCGCGCGGCCAGCAGGATGCTGCCGAAGACATTGCGGACGGTCAGGCCGCGCTCGCGGCAGGCGGCGGTCAGCAGCGCCGGGCCGAGCAGCGGAATCTTGATCTGGTCGAATGGCGGGATGGCCATGCACAGATCGACGCTGTCCCGGTCATCGTCGCCGCTATATGTCATGCCGTCCCCTGTTATGCGGTTGCTGCCCGGCCTGTCGCTGCCTATGACATCTATCGCTTCTTCGGGGATGGGCAATGAACAATAACGATCGCACCATTTTGGATGCCAGGGCCGTGGTGCCGGAGCATGTCCTGTTTCAGGAGGTCGTGGGCAATTCCGCGCTGCTCAACCTCGAAACCGAAACCTATTTCGGGCTCGACGATGTCGGCACGCGTATGTGGGAAGCGGTCGGCGCGGCCGACAGCATCGCCGACGCCGCGCGGTCGCTGGCCGACGTCTATGACGCGCCGCTCGAAACGATCGAACGCGACCTGGTCAAGCTGGTCGCCGACCTGCGCCGGCACGGGCTGCTCGATCTCGCGGAGTAGGCGCATGATCTCGTTCCGCGCGACGCGAACGTCGCTGTCGGTCGCGGCGGCGCTGGGCCTGACCTCGGCGCTGATCCGGACGCTGGGGCTGCGCCGTGCGGCGCGCGTCGCCTGGTGGGTGGCGGACCGGATGCCCGCGCCGCGCCCCTCGCCGCTCGCCCCCGCCGAAATCGCCGCCGGGTGGGCGCACACGATCGCGCGCGTCGCCGACGATATGCCGGTCGTTCCGCGCTGCCTGCCGCGCGCGCTGCTGCTGGCGCTGCTGCTGCGGCGGCGGGGAATCGGCGCCGACCTGTGCCTCGGCGCGCGGATCGGCGCGGACTTCGACGCCCATGCCTGGATCGAGATCGACGGCGCGCCGGTGAACGAGGCGGCAGACCTCGAATCCGCCTATCGCCGGCTCTGGCGGCTGCCGACGGTGGCGCGATGACCGGCTTCGCGGGCCTGATCATGCCGTCCGGGGCCGATGTCGACCCGGACACCGCGCGCGCGATGGCCGATGCGATCGCCTATATGGGCCCCGACCGGCAGGAGACGTGGCGCGGCGGCCGCGCCTTCCTCGCCCACGCCCTGCTCGCCACCACCTTCGAGGAACAGCACGACCGCCAGCCGCTGAGCTTCGACGGCGCGGTCCACCTGGTCGCCGACGCGCGGATCGACGGGCGCGCCGACCTGATCCGCAAACTCCGCGCCGCCGGCCGCACGATCGCCGACGATGCAACCGACAGCGCCCTGATCCTCCACGCCTGGCATATATGGGGCGAGGATTGCTGCGCGCATCTGATCGGCGACTTCGCCTTCGCGATCTGGGACGCCCGTGCGCAGAGGCTGTTCGCCGCGCGCGACCAGTTCGGCAGCGTCCCCTTCTATTATGCGCTTGCGGGCGGCACGCTGATCTTCGCCAATTCGGTGCCTGCCCTGCTCGCGCACCCCGGAGTCGACCACGTGCTCAATCGCCAGGCGATCGGCGACTATCTGCTGTTCGGCTACAGCCTCGATCGCGACGCGGGCTTCTATCGCCATATCGGCCGCCTCCCGCCGGCGCACAGCCTGACCTTCTCCGACGGCGCAGTCCGCACACGGCGCTACTGGTCGCTGCCGGAAGCCGATTTCGCCGACGCCGAGCGAACCGCGCCGGCCGAGCTGGTCGAGCATTTCGGCGCGGTGCTCGCCGAGGCGGTGCGCGACCGCGTCCGCTGCGCGAAGGTCGCGACGACGCTGAGCGGCGGCATGGACTCGACATTGCTCACGGCGCTGGCGATGCGCGGATCGGACGCGCGGATCGACGCCTATTCGTTCGGCAGCGACTGGCTGGTACCCAACGTCGAGCGCCATTGGGCGTGGCGCTGCGCGCACCATATCGGCGTGCCCTTCCATTCTGTCTCGACGGACGTCTGCTATGTCGATCCGCCGGGCGGCCCGTGGCGGCCGCCGCCCGAGCCGCGGATGGAGATCAAGACTTCTTCCTTCCACCTCGTCGGCGACCGGCTCGCCGCCGAAGGCACGCGCGTGCTGCTGATGGGGATGGGCGGCGACGCGATCGTCGCGGGCGGACGCAACCATTGGTCGGAGTTGCTGCGCACGCGCGACCATGCGCGGCTGATGCGCGAGGCCTGGGCCTATTGGCGCCACCACCGCAGGCGCCCGCCGCTGCGCGGCGCCTGGCTGCACGACCGGCCCGCCCCGCCGGGGCCGATCGTCGCGCCGCTCGACCCCGATTTCGTATGCGAGCAACGGCTCGAGGAGCGCTGGCGCGAGGGCCAGGTCGCCTATCGCGACGATCCGCGTGCCGGCATGGCGTCGTCCCCTTTCTGGACCGAAATGCTCGTCGCCTCGCATCCCGAATCGACCCGCCTGCCGCTGCGCGCGCGCCAGCCCTTTTTCGACGTGCGGCTGCTCGAGGCGGCGATGCGGCTGCCGCCGACGCCGTGGCAGTTCGACAAGGCGATGCTGCGGCGGCTGGGCGAGGGGTTGCTGCCCGACGAGATCGTCAGGCGGCCCAAGACCGCGTTCGGCATCAACCCGGCGTGGGAGGCGGCGCGGCGCGGCCTCGAACCCTGGCTCGCCGGCTTGCCGGAAGCCGCCGAACTCGACGGATTCATCGACCGGGCGAGGCTGGCGCGGATCGTCGCCGGGATCGATTCGCTGCCATCCCAGCATTATTCCAGCGCGGTGATATTGCCTGCCGGCCTCGCCGCATGGCTGCGCAATGCCATGCCGTCGCGCTCCAACGCCGTCCTCTAATCCTTGCTTTCCGGAAGCAGGGGACACATAGTGCCAGTCATGGGGCTCGCCAATGGGGTGGCGGGCAGCGCGCAGCAACGGCAAGGGGAAAATCGATGACCAAGAAGAAGGCCGATCCCAAGGCTCCCTATCACGCTCCCACGCTGACCGAGCACGGCACGATTCACGGCATGACCAACACAAGGTTCACGCGCGGCCCGAACGACGCCGACGGACCTGGCTCCTACGTCAGCTGATCCGCGACTTTCGCGATCCGGCTCATGCCATTGCCCGCGTGGCGGCCGCCCGGCCCGCCTGATTTGCGCGCGCCCGATTTGTCGAACATGTTCCGCTACCGGTTCTGCACCGCCAGACTTGCAAGCGACATGGTCTTGCCCGGCCTTGTCGAAGACGAATCCCCCGCGAACGCGGAGGTGGCGATCACCATTCGGCGCGGCCTGCCCGGCGCCGAAGCACCCGAATGGGTCGCGCATCCCGAAGGGGCCGAATTCACCCCCGACTGGGCCAAGGTCGACCATCTGCGGTCGACCGACGGGCGCTGGTATCGCATCCGTTACGACTATCGCGGCCATGTCGCCGATTTCTCGATCCGTCGCGATGGACGCGAGATCACCGTCCATGCCGGCGAAGGCGAAGCCGATTCGGAGGTCTGCAACCTGATCGAGGGACCGATCCTGGGCCGGGCGATGCGCCTGGCCGGCCTTCCCTGCCTGCACGCGACCGCGCTGGCCGCCGACGGCAAGGCAGTAGCGCTCATGGGCACATCGGGCGCCGGCAAGTCGAGCCTGGCCTGGGCGCTGGTGCAGCAGGGCTGCCGGCTGGTCACCGACGACATGGTCGGCCTGTCGCCCGGACCGCAGGGGCTGTTCGTCCAGCCCGGCCGTGCGCGGCTGAGAATGTGGCCCGACGTCGCCGAGCGGCTGGGCGTGGAAGGGGCGATAGCGGGACCCCTGTTTCCGACCGCGGCCGAGATGGGAAAGATCGGCATCCGCGATCCCGCCGCGGCGCAGGACAAACCGGTGCGGCTCCACGCCATCTATCGCGTGCTGCCGCGCGATCCCATGCTGACGGCGCCCGCAATCGCCGAGATGCCCGCGAGCGAGCGGCTCGCCGAACTGGCCGCCAACCTGCACGGTGTGATCCCGCCGGCCCGCGAGGAGCGGCAGCGCGAACTGACGCTGCTGGCACGGGTGGCGGCGAGCGTGCCCGTCTATTCGCTGACCTTGCCCGACGATCTGCAGGCGCTGCCGGCGATCACCGCGCAACTGCGCCACCGCCTGTTCGCATGAGCCGTTTCGCCGCACAGACGCTGGAGCTCGCGATCGCGCATTTCCCCGGGGCGCTGCTTGCCCCGGACGGCGCGGCGGCGCTGCGCGGCGCCGCGCCCTGGCTCGCGCCCGGCCGCCAGCTCTATTTCGAATGCCGGCTGGCAGGCGCCGACCGGCCGCTGGACATCTCCCAGCATTTCTTTGCGCATGACGGGGGCGCGGACGCGCTGCTCGCGCTTGCCGAGCGGCTGGCGGATGCGGAGGGAGAGGCGCAAACGACCTGGCGCCGGATCGCGGACTTCGCACGGATCTGGTCGAGCGATGCCGGACTGGCGGACACGCTTGTCGAGATCGGCCTCGAGCACGACCTCGGCGCCGATGGGTGGGTGCCGGCCCCGGCGGTGTTCGCCGCCTTCCGGTCCGACGTGCTGGCCGATCGCGCCGCGGGCGAGCGCTTCATCGCAGCGGTGGCGCCGCAGGGCGATGCCGCGTGGCGGCAATTGCTGGCCACGCTGGAACGCGCCGAGGCGCATGGATTGAAAAGCGGACGGCTGGTCGGCGCGATGCTGTCGCGCGATGCCCAGTTGCGCTGCATGATACGCGGCCTGTCGCCCGCGCCGGTGCGCGCTTTCCTGACCGATATCGGCTGGGACGGCGATATCGGGGCGCTGGTCGCGCTGCTGGCCCAGCCGCCGTTGACGGGCGATGCGACGCGGCTGGTGCTCGGTTTCGCGCCCGCGCTGGTGGCCGATTGCGGGCTCGAAATCATCCACGGCTATGACGCGCCGGGGATCGCCGCGCGCGACGGGCTGCTCGACTGGCTGGCGGCGCGGGGCCTTGCCGATCCGGCGCGCGTCGCCGCGCTGCGCGAATGGCCGGCGGCGATCCCCCCCGCCGACGCCCGCGCCGACTGGCCCGATGCGATGATCGTCCGCGATCTGGCGGGCAAGGCGGTTCGCCCGCATTTCAGCGGCTTCGTCAACCATGTGAAGCTCAACCTGCCCGCGCACCGCCCGGCGCTGCCCGCCAAGGCCTATCTTGCGCTGGCCCCGCTTTCGGGAAGGCAGGCCGCGCATGTATGACGCGATCGTCGTCGGAACCGGCCCCGGCGGCTCGCTCGCCGCGCTGCGGCTGGCCGAAGCGGGCGCGCGCGTGCTGGTCCTCGAAAAGCGCAGGCTGCCGCGCGACAAGGCGTGCGGCGGCGCGCTGACGGTTGGGCCGGTCAAGGCGCTGCTCGGCTGGGATTTCAGCGCGCTGGTCGAATCGCACGTCGAAAAGTCGGTGTGGCAGCTCGACTTCGGCCCGGCGGTCGAGCGCGATTTCGACTATGGCGCGTGGATGGTCAACCGCCGCACCTTCGACCTGCACATAATGGAGCGCGCGCTCGAACGCGGCCGCGGCAACATCGAGCTGCGCGACGGCTTCGCGGTCGGCGACGTCGAGGAGGATGCCGACGGCGTCGCCGTCACCGGCAAAAGCGGCGAGAAATGCCGCGCGCGCTTCATCGTCGGCGCCGACGGCGCGGCGGGGCGTACCGGCGCGGCGCTGGGGATCGGGCGGCGGACGCGGCCCGCGGTGGCGATCGACGCCGAGATCGAAGTTACCCCCGATGCCTGGGCGCTCGAAGGCGGCCGGATGAGCTTCAATTTCGCCTGCGTTCCCGGCGGATATGGCTGGATCTTCCCGAAGAACGGCTATCTTTCGTGCGGGGTGGGATCGTGGACGCGCAGCGAAGGCATGCCGGGCGTTCTCGATTCCTATCTTGCCCGCGCGCTGCCGCCGGGGACCATCGTGTCGCAGCAGCGCCGCGGCCACCCGATCCCCATCTATGACGGCCCCGCGCGCATCTCCACGCCGCGCGCCTGCCTGGTCGGCGACGCCGCCAGCCTGGTCGAGCCGATCCTGGGCGAAGGCATCCGCTTCGCGATGGCGAGCGGCGCGATCGCGGCGGATGTGATCGGGGAGAAGCTCGGCGGCAAGCTCGCCGATGACGACGGCCTCGCCCATAGCCGCCGGGTCCACCGCGAAATCGGCCGCGACCTCGACCGGCTGCGGCGTTTCGTCCTGCCGATCTTCCTCAGGAGCCCCGAGACATTCTTCCGCCGCTTCCTTGTCGAGGAAGGCAATTATATGGCGCTGGCGGCCGAGCTCGATGCGCGCTTCGCTTTGCCCGACCCGTTCCCGGCGAGCGCGCCCAGCATCCAGTCCTGACGATAGGCGCGGCGAAGGTCCGCCGGCGCGATCGCCATTCCCAGTTCCGCGGTGATCGCGGCGATGTCCTCCAGCGTCGCGTCGCCCCCGAGCGCGCCGATGCGCGCGGCGAGCTCGGGGCTTTCCCGGACGGCGCGCAGGAAGCGGTGCGCAAGCAGGACGCTCATCGGGATCGCCACCTCCTCCCATCGCTTCGACCCATGGGCAGCGATATTGCCAAGAACGCCGCTTTCGGCAAGAGAGGCGGGATGCCGCCAGAGGACGCACCCCCGCCGGACGAGCTTTGGGACGGCCTTGCCGCGGCGGCGCGCGGCGACGCGGGCAAGCTGGCCGCGCTGGCGAGGGTCGCGATGGGTCAGGGCCGGCTCGATACGGCCTATGCCCTTGCCCGCGACGCGCGCATCGCCGCGCCGGACGATCCCGCCGTCCGCGCCCTGACCGCCGAGCCGCTGGCCCATGGCGTGCCGGCCTGGCACGTGCCGATGGTGCAGGAAACCGCCCGCAACCTGGCCTATGCCGAGGCGATCGAGCGCGCGGTGAAGCCCGGCATGCGCGTGCTCGACATCGGCGCGGGGACCGGG
>CALMYE010000302.1 GCA_937873425.1 uncultured Sphingopyxis sp.
ATTCGTGCAGCCCGCCGTCGAAGATCGCCTGGATCGGCCGCGACAGCCGGTCGCCGCAGATCGCCGCCGCCATCCGCCCCGCCTCGGTCTCTTCGCCATAGCCGTGCTGCAGCCAGCCGAGATTGTCGTTCATCTTGTCGCAGCAAAAGGCGAGACTCCGCGGCATCTGTTTGTAGAGGATCAGGAATTCGGCGATCTTCAGCGCGCTGATCTCGGTCCCGTAGAGCCAGTGATAGGCGCGGTGCGCCGACACCGACCGCAGGATCGTCTCCCACTGCACATTGTCGATCGAGCTGCCGATGTGCGCGACCGAGGGCAGCAACAGATAATATTTGACGTCGAGGATGCGCGCCGTGTTGTCGGCGCGTTCGAGGAAGGTGCCGAGACGCGCGAAATTATAGCCGTCGTTGCGCAGCATCGTCCCCGAAAAGGCGCCGCGCACCAGCGCGCCGTTCTGGCGGATGGTGGCGAGCACGTCGGGCAGGTCGTCCTCGCGCACCTGGCGTTTCAGCAGCGCGCCGAGCGTCATCCAGCTGGTGTTGACCGCCTCCCACACCTCACGGGTCAGATAGGTGCGCGCGGTGCGGGCATTGTCGCGCGCCTGCTTGATGACCGACAATATGCTCGACGGATTGGCGGGGTCGCGCAGCAGGAAATCGACGACGCGCTGCGAGCGATAGTCGCCATGCGCGGCGCGGAACGCCCCATCCTGCCCTGCCGTCACCAGCACCGATCGCCATTCGGACTCTGCGGTGCTCGACCGGGTGAGCGCGATGCGGAACCCCGCGTCGATCAGCCGCGCGTTATTCTCGCTGCGCTCGAGATAGCGCGCCATCCAGAAGAGCGAGCCGGCGGTCTTGCCTAGCATGGCGGCGCCTTCATAAGCCCCTCCCCTTCAGGGGAGGGGTTGGGGTGGGGTCTCGCGAAGTAGCGCGAGGCCGATGGACCCCACCCCGCTGCGACTAGGGAGCAAGCTCCCAAGTCTCGCTGCCCCTCCCCTGAAGGGGAGGGGTTTGGATTGAGGAAAGCCGCCCGCATCCCCATCAATCCTCCAGCACCCATGTATCCTTGGTCCCGCCGCCCTGGCTCGAATTGACCACCAGCGACCCCCTGGTCATCGCGACGCGGGTCAGGCCGCCGGGGGTGATGGTGATGCCCTTGGGCGACATCAGCACGAACGGCCGCAAATCGACGTGGCGCGGCGCGAGGCCCGCCTTGGTGAAGATTGGCACGGTCGAGAGCGACAGCGTCGGCTGCGCGATATAATTGCCGGGGTTGGCCTCCAGCTTCGCGCGAAAGGCGGCGATCTCCTTCCGGCTCGCGGCGGGACCGACGAGCATGCCATAGCCGCCCGACCCGTGGACCTCCTTCACCACCAGCTCGGGCAGGCGGTCGAGCACCTCCTTCAGATGCTCGGGCTCCGAGCAGCGCCAGGTCGGGACGTTGGGCAGCAGCGCCTTTTCGCCGGTATAGAATTGGATGATGTCGGGCATGTAGGAATAGAGCGCCTTGTCGTCGGCGATGCCGGTGCCCGGCGCATTGGCGATGGTGATGCCGCCGGCGCGGTAGACGTCCCAGATCCCCGGCACGCCGAGCAGCGAGTCGGGCCGGAAATTGAGCGGGTCGAGGAAATCATCGTCGACGCGGCGATAGATCACGTCGATCGGCCGATAGCCCTGCGTCGTGCGCATCGCGACGCGCCCGCCGACGACGCGCAGGTCATGGCCCTCGACCAGTTCGGCGCCCATCTGGTCGGCGAGGAAGCTGTGCTCGAAATAGGCGCTGTTGTGGATGCCCGGCGTCAGCACCGCGACCGTCGGCGTCCCCTGACAGGCGGGCGGCGCGCAGGCGGACAAGGATTTCAGCAGGTTGAGCGGATAGTCGCCGACCTCGCGCACCGCGATCTTCGCGAACAGCTCGGGAAACATCTGGAGCATCGTCTCGCGATTCTCGAGCATGTAGGACACGCCCGAGGGGGTGCGGGCATTGTCCTCCAGCACATAGAATTCGTTCGCGTCGGTGCGGACGATGTCGATGCCGCTGATATGCGTATAGACGCCGCCCGGCGGGTCCATGCCCATCATCATCGGCAGGAAGGCCTCGTTGCGCGCGATCAGCTCGGTCGGCACGCGGCCGGCGCGCAAAATCTCCTGCCGGTGATAGATGTCGTGGAGAAAGGCGTTCAGCGCGCGCACCCGCTGGTCGATGCCGCGCGACAGCCGCCGCCACTCGCCCGCCGAGATGATGCGCGGCACGACGTCGAAGGGGATCAGCCGCTCGTCGGCGTCGTCCTCGCCATAGACGTTGAAGGTGATGCCGGTGGTGCGGAAAAAGGCCTCGGCCTGCTGCGCCTTGCGGTGGATGCGCGCCGGCTCCTCCGCGTCATACCATATGCGATAATCGCGATAGGGCGCCCTGACGTCGCCCTCCTGGCCCTGCATCTCGTCGAAGAAGCTAATGGAGCCCGCCCTTTCCACGCAACATGCCGTCACTCACCGCGATCGCCGCGGCGCCCACAAGTTCCAGCTGCTGCGCGCCCACCGGCTGCACGGCCGCCGAGCTTGTAGGGGCGATGCTAGCACTCCGGTGCGGGAAGGCAAGATGGGTCGAATGTCGCAAGATCATCAGAATCCGTTTGTCCTGAGGAGCCATTGAGCTTGTCGAAATGGCGTCTCGAAGGACCGTTGCGTCGGCGTCCTTCGAGACGGGGCCTTCGCCAGGCTCAGTCCCCTCCTCAGGACGAACGGATGGGATGATTCCGAAAACGTTAAAACCCGAACAGCAACCGCACCGCCACGAAACCGACGAGCAGCGCCGTCAGCCGCCGGATCAGCGCCGCCGGTCCGGTCTTCACCGCGATCTGCGTGCCGATCGCGCCGCCGATCAGCACCGCGACCAGCAGCGGCCAATGGTCGGCGACCGCCGCCGCCATCTCCATCCCCTTGCCCTTGATCAGCTGGCCGGTCAGCCCGAACAGGCTGTTGACGAGGATGAACAGGCTGGCGGTCGCGGCGACGCTGCGCGCCTCCGCCCAGCGGACGAGGTGGAGGATCGGCGCGAGGAAGATGCCGCCGCCGATGCCGACGACCCCCGCGAGATAGCCGAGCCCCGCCGCGATCGGCAGCAGCAGCTTCGGCGACAGGTTCAGCGGCTTCGCCGCCTGCGGCTGGACCAGCAGCGCGAGTGCCGAGGCGAGCAGCGACACGCCGAGCAGGACGACGAGCACCCCCTGCTTGACCGGGGTCAGGCCGCCGAGGAAGGCGAGCGGCGCGGCGACGGCGATGAGCGGCAGCGCCTTCGCCCACGGCATCGCGCCCGAGCGCGCGAAGCGGATCGTGCCGCCGCTGACGACGATGATGTTGCACGCGAGGCTGATCGCCGGGACCAGCCCGACCGACACGCCGCCGAGGATCAAGAGCGCGGTATAGGTCGACCCGCCGCCAAAGCCCACGGCCGCATAGAGCAGCGCGGTCAGCCCGAAGAGCGCGGCGAGGCCGGTCAAAGCCCCTCCCCTTCAGGGGAGGGGTTGGGGTGGGGTCTCGCGAAGTAGCGCGAGGCCGATGGACCCCACCCCGCTGCGACTAGCGAGCAAGCTCGCAAGTCTCGCTGCCCCTCCCCTGAAGGGGAGGGGTGAAGGGTAGGATTGATCACAACGCCCCGTGGCAATGCTTGTATTTGCGGCCCGACCCGCAGGGGCAGGGCGCGTTGCGGCTGACGTCGAGCGCGGCATAGGGGTTTTCCCCCCGCGCCGGGTCGGCGCGCGGCACCTGCATGGGCGGCAGCGTGTCGGCGATCACGCCGAGCGATCCGCCGTCGATGTCGGCGCTGTTGTCCTCGCCGGTGAAGGGGTCGATGTGCGTGGTCAGGAAATCGGGCAGATCGGGCAGCGGCATCGGCTCGGGTTCCTGGAACTGGAAGTCGATCCGCGCGACGGTGCGCGTCACATCCTCGCGCAGCTTCGACAGCATCCGCTCGAACAGGCCGAACGCCTCCTGCTTATATTCGTTGATCGGCTGCTTCTGCGCATAGGCGCGCAGGAAGATCGCCTGGCGCAGCGCGTCGAGCGTCGCGAGATGGTCCTTCCAGTGATGGTCGAGCGTCTGGAGCAGGATCGACTTTTCGATGCCGCGCCAGGTTTCGGGGTCGATCTGTCCCGCCTTGTCCGCCGCGCCGGCGTCGGCCAGCGCCTGGATGCGCTCCTCGAACACTTCGGGATCGACCGCATCCTCCTGCATCCAGTCGTCGATCGGCGGCGACAGGTCGAGGATGTCGGCGACGCGCGCCTTCATCTCCTCGACGTCCCATTGCTCGGGATAGCTGCCGGGCGGGCAGGCGTCGGCGACGATCGCGTTGACCGTCTCGGCGCGCATCGCCGCCATCACCTCGTCTACGGTCTCGCTGTCGATGATCTCGCCGCGCTGCTCGTAGATGACCTTGCGCTGGTCGTTCATGACATTGTCATATTCGACGACCTGCTTGCGCGTCTCGTAGTTGCGCGCCTCGACCTTCTTCTGCGCGGTCTCGATCGCCTTCGACAGCCATTTCGACCCGATCGCCTCGCCGTCCTCCAGATTCTTGTTCATCATCTTGGCGAACAA
>CALMYE010000303.1 GCA_937873425.1 uncultured Sphingopyxis sp.
AGCGCCCCGGTCGTCTGGCGCGCCAGCGCGAGCTGCGCCGGCGGCACCGGCGGCAGCTGATCGGTGCCGAACAGCTTTTCGACCATCGCAATCGCCTGGTCGATCTCCGCGCGCATCTTGGCTTTGGCTTCGGCCAGCGCCTCTTCGCTCATCGGGTCATAGGCTTCTTCGTCGGTAACCGCCTCGGCGAGCGGCGCCTCGGTCGGCGCGGCGAGGACGGGCAGCGGCGCGATCGCGACCGCACCGGCGAGCAGCAGCATTTTGGTGGTCTTCATGGTCGGGATCTTTCTCATCGAAGCGGTCCTCACTTGGCTGCCGCGTCGCCGGCACCGGCGAGACTGCGGAAGGTCGCGCAGTCATATTCCTTGCCGTTGCGGTTCATCTTGAGGTTCCCGACGGAAAAGTCGGGATTGGCCTTCCTGGCCGCCGCGAGGAATTCGTCGGAGACGTCGCAGGCCGCGGTTCCGGCAGCACCAAGGGCGCCCGGCGCGTCGATCGCCGTTTCGACCCCCCGGCGGAGCGCGGCGTAGCGATCGTAGAAATCCTCGGGCTTGCCCATGGCGGCGGGATCGCAGGCCTCGAAGGCGAGGACGAAGCCGTCGGGCTTGTATGCGCATTTGAGGATTTTGAGCTTCGCCGGATCGCGCACATCGGCGACCAGTGCCTTGGTCGTCTCGGCGTCGAGTTCCTTCGCGAGCGCGGCATAGAAGGCGTCGGCCGCGGCCTTGCGGTGGGGCTCGAACGCGTCGGCGACCTTTTTCGCGACGACGTCTTCGCTCCACTGATCGGCGAGTTCCTTGCCCGCAAAGCCCGCGGTCATGCTGACGGTGAATCCGACGGTCTCGATCGCCATGCGTTCGGACATGGCGTCGGGACCGGCACCCGTCATCGCGGGAATGAACTCGCGCAGCGCGGTTTCGCCCGTCGGCAGCGCGTCGCCGCAGCCGGCGATCAACAGCACCGGCATGGCGGCGGAAAATCTGGAAAAGCGGGTCATGGCATCACACTCCTCGGCGCGGCGCAAATCTGCACCATATTCGGAGCGACCCAAGGAAAAACCGGTAAGCCGGCTTGGCGTAAAAGCAAGCGAATGCAGGTCGATACGGACGGCATGATCAATGCCGTCGCGACCCATGCCGACCGGACGAGGCTCACGCCGCCTTCCTCTCGCCGACCGCCTTGGCCTTCAGCCATTTCGCCATCTGCTCGCTGACGTCGCGGCCGTCGCGGATGCCCCAGACGACCAGGCTGGCGCCGCGCACGATGTCGCCCGCGGCGAAGACGCCGGGCAGGCTGGTCATCATCGTCTGGTGATCGACGCGCAGCGTGCCCCAGCGGGTGACGCTGAGGTCGGGGGCGCCGAACAGGTGCGGCAGCTCCTCGGGATCGAAACCGAGCGCCTTGATCACCATGTCGGCGGGCAGGTCGAACTTGCGGCCCGGATCGGGCTCGGGGCTGCGGCGGCCGCTCGCGTCGGGCGCGCCGAGGCGCATGCCGGCGACGGCGACCTCCTTCACGCTCCTGTCGGCGGTGAAGGCTTCGGGGGCGGAGAGCCAGACGAATTCGACGCCTTCCTCCTCCGCATTGGCGACCTCACGCTGCGAGCCCGGCATATTGTCGCGGTCGCGGCGGTAGAGGCACTTCACCGACTTGGCGCCCTGGCGGACTGCGGTGCGGACGCAGTCCATCGCGGTATCGCCGCCGCCGACGACGACGACATGCTTGCCCTTCGCGTCGAGGCTGCCATCCTCGAATTCGGGGACTGCATCGCCGAAGCTCTTGCGGTTCGACGCGATCAGATAGTCGAGCGCGGCGATCACGCCCGCAGCCTCGTTCCCCGGCACGGCGATCTCGCGCGCCTTGTAGACGCCGGTGGCGATCAGGATCGCGTCGTGCTTCTGGCGCAGCTGGTCGAGCGTCGCGTCGCTGCCGACCTCAAAGCCGAGGTGGAAATGGATGCCACCCTCCGCCAGCCGGTCGATGCGGCGCATCACCACATCCTTCTCCAGCTTGAAGCCGGGGATGCCGTAGGTGAGCAGGCCGCCCGCGCGGTCGTGGCGGTCATAGACATGCACCTCATGCCCCTCGACGCGCAGATATTCGGCCGCGGTCAGCCCGGCGGGGCCGGCGCCGATGATGCCGACCGACCGGCCGGTTGCGGGGCCGGGATGCACCGGCTCGACCCAGCCCTCGGCCCAGGCGGTGTCGGTGATATATTTCTCGACGCTGCCGATCGTCACCGCGCCATGGCCGGAAAATTCGATCACGCAATTGCCTTCGCACAGCCGGTCCTGCGGGCAGATGCGGCCGCAGATCTCGGGCATGGTCGAGGTCGCGTTCGACAGCTCATAGGCCTCGCGCAGCCGGCCCTCGGCGGTCAGGCGCAGCCAGTCGGGGATATGATTGTGCAGCGGGCAATGCACCGAGCAATAGGGGACGCCGCACTGCGAGCAGCGCGCCGCCTGCGCGTCGGCATCGGGCGCCGCGTAGCGCTCCGCGATTTCGCGGAAGTCCTGCGCGCGCGCTTCGGCGCTGCGCTTGTCCGGATAATGTTGGTCGCGCTCGACGAATTTGAGCATGCGATCGCTGGCCATGTGCAGTTTCCCCTTCGCGAAGGGGCGCCTTGCCGGGCCGAACCGGCCATGTCACGGGCGAAATGCTATTTAGGGCAGTAAGATTGTCCTAAAATCGAAGCGCCTTGGTCGCATGAAAGTCTCTCACGCAACTATCTTTCGCAATTAGTAATAAATCGGCCCTATCTCAGCGCGAGCCACACCAGCGCGGCGCCGCCGACGACGATTCGATACCAGGCGAAGGGCGCGAAGCCATAGCGGGTGACCACCGCCAGAAACGCCTTGATCACCGCCCAGGCGACGATGAAGGAGACGAAGGCGCCGACCGCGATCAGCCCCAGATCGTTCGCCGATACCGCGTCGCGATGCTTGACCAGCTGGAGCACGGTCGCGCCGGTCAGCGTCGGCAGCGCGAGGAAGAAGCTGAACTCGGCCGCCGTCTTGCGGTCGACCCCCATCGCCATCGCCCCCATGATCGTTGCGCCCGACCGGCTGACGCCGGGGATCATCGCGAGGCACTGGACGAAGCCGACCATCAGCGACTGCCGCGCCGTCAGATTGGCGACGCCGCCGCTTTCCTTCGGCTTGGCGAAGCGCTCGACGAGCAGGATCGCGAAGCCGCCGATCACCAGGGCCCAGGCAACGACGACGGCATTTTCCAGCAGGATCTCGATATAGTCGCCCAGCGCGAGGCCGAGCGCGACCGCGGGAATGAAGGCGAGCAGCAGGTTGCGGACAAAGGCGAGCGCCACCGGGTCGCGCCGGAAGAAGCCGGTGAACATCTCCCAGAACAGCTTGCGATAGAGGACGACGATCGCGAGGATCGCGCCGGGCTGGATCGCGATGTTGAAGATCGCCCAATAGGCCGCGTCATAGCCCAACAGCTCGGTCGCGAGGATCAGATGGCCGGTCGAGGATACCGGCAGGAATTCGGTCAGCCCCTCGACGATGCCGAGGATGATGGCGGTAATCAGCTCGTTCATGGGGGTCCTGCGGTGTCGGGGCCAAGCTCATAAGCGAAAGGGGCGCCCGGCCGAGCCGGACGCCCCGTTTGCCCCTAAGGATTGCGGCCGCGATTGGCCAGCGGCTATTTGAACCGCGCCTCGCAGGCCGTCAGCACATTGGCCGGCGGGCCGAGGTCGAGCGCCTGTTCGAGCAGCTTCTTCGGGCTGTTCGCCAGCGCGAGGTCGGGCAGGATTCCCGATCCCTGCACCTTGGCGAGCATCGCCTTGGCCTTCGCGCCGTCCTCGCCTGCCAGTTCGCCGAGCAGCCCGGCGTTGAAGCCGCAGGCGGCGACCGCCTGGCCGTCGTCGGCGGGCAGGGTGACCGCGGTATCGGCGGCGGCCTTCGGATACTGTTTGACGCAGGCGTCGGTCAGCGGCCCGACCGCGCCCGATGCGAGCGCCCATGGGAGATGTTTCAGCATATTGGACTCTGCCTGCGCGATGCCGCCGTCCTGGTTCGCCGCCGCGATCAGGAAATAGGAAGAGCGCGGGTCGGCGAACGCCGCCTTCAGCATCGCCGCCGGATCATCGCCTTCGCCGAAGGCGGACATGACGGCGATGGCGGCGCAGGCGGCGGGCCTTTCCTTCGTGTCGGCCGGCAGTTCGGGCAGCGGCTCCGCGTCGCCCAGCGCATAGGCGGCCTTGCACTGGTTGAGCGTGCCGAGCCAGTTACCGCCCTTCAGCGTGGCCTCGATGTCGCCGAGCAGCGCCTTGCCCTTCTCGTCGTCGAGGCCGGTGGCGGCGAAGAAGCCGGTCTTGTTGACGACCTGTTGCAGCAGTTCCTGTCGGCGGGTTTCCTCGGCGGCATCGCCCTCCGGGCTCATCCCCCGGAAAGCGAGCGCCGCGCGGCCGCACAGCGTCGCGCGCTCGGCGGCATCGGTTGGCAGTCCGTGCAGATCGGCCGGCGTGTTGTCGCAGCCCGCCAGCACCAGCGCCACCGTCAGCAGCGCGGTCGTTCCCCCCAATTTCATCGCATGTCTCCGCAATCGAAAGCAATGCGACCCGAAGGGCATGGTAGCAGTTTTCGCGCGCCGCGCCAGAGGCGGCGGCGGGATCAGCGCGGCGCGAGTTCGGCGAAGCGGCCGTGGCGGCGATATTGCACCAGCCAGCCGTCGGCGACCGCGGCCAGCGCGGTCGGCACGATGCCGAGGTCGTCGAGGCCCGCGGCGCCCGCCGCGACGACATTGTCGCGCTGCAGCATCAGCCACTGGTCCTTGGTGATCGGCGCGCCCGGCGCCCAGCCGAAACCGGTCGCCAGCACCGCGGCGACGGCGTCGGGCACGTCGACGAACAGCGGCTTGCGCCCGGTGGCGTCGGCGATCCAGCGCAGCAGCTCGCCCATGCTCGGCGCCTGCGGCCCGCCGAGCTCGAAGGTCCGGCTCGCGGCGCCCGCGCCGAGCGCGGCGATCACCGCATCGGCGACGTCGCCGACATAGACCGGCTGCAGCTTCACCCGCGGCGCGATCACCGGCACCACCGGCAGCATGCGGATCAGCCCGGCGAAGCGGTTGATGAAGCGGTCCTCGCGGCCGAAGATGATCGACGGGCGCAGGATCGCGGCGGCGGGAAAGGCGGCGCGCACCGCCGCCTCGCCGTCGCCCTTGCTGCGCGCATAGGCCGATTCGCCCGCGCTGTCGGCGCCGATCGCCGACACATGCACCAGCGCCCCGACGCCCGCGGCGGCGGTCGCCGCGGCAAGGTGGCCCGCGCCGTCGGCCTGCACCGCCGCCATGTCGGCGAAGCTGCCGGCGAGGTTGATCACCGCGTCGCTGCCCTGCACCGCGCGCGCCACGCTGGTGGCGTCGCGCACGTCGGCGGCGACGAACTGCGTCTGGCCGAGCCCGCCGAGCGGCTTCAGGAAGGTCGCCGCGCGCGGTTCGCGCTGCGCGACGCGCACCCGCGCGCCGCGCGCCAGCAGCCGCTGCACGACATAGCGGCCGACGAAGCCGCCGCCGCCCACCACCGTGATCAATCGTCCGTCGAAGTCCTGCATGGCGCCCGTCTTTTTCCGAATTGCATCGCGGCGCGCACGCCGCATGGCGCTCCCATGCCGCGAAGCCGCGCCGTCGGCAAGGGGGTGCGGCCGCTTTGCCCGGCGCAAAAGCGCGGGCACGCAAGAAAAGTTGCCGGGGGAAGGGCGCGCGCGGTTGACAAGCCGCCCGCCCCGCCGCTAAGCGCCCGCTCCTACCCCGTGCCCAGATGGCGGAATTGGTAGACGCACCAGCTTCAGGTGCTGGCGATCGCAAGGTCGTGGAGGTTCGAGTCCTCTTCTGGGCACCATCTGTTCTCCTCGGAATGTCCGAGGACGTCCAGTAAGCGGCTGGTTTCTCACCGCTTTTTCGATGAGACTCGCTGAGTGGAATCCAGGCTGATCCAGCCGGAACCATCAGCGTACCATCAGCTTTGATGGTGTTTTTGATGGTTTCGGTCAGCCTATCGAAGGTGAAACCATCATGTCGCTTACCCACATCCAGATTTCGAACGCTAAACCCAAGGAAAAAGCCTATAAACTGGCCGACGCCGACGCCCTGTACCTCGTGGTCAGGCCGAGCGGCGCCAAAGTCTGGCGAATGAACTATCGCTATCTCGACCGGCAAAAGACGCTCTATTTCGGGTCGTGGCCCGATGTCGGCATCGCGTCCGCTCGCGAATTGCGCGACGAAGCGCGCAAGAAGCTTGTCGCCGGACTTGATCCCGCAGCGGAGAAGAAGGTCGCGCGGATCACCCAGAAGATTGCGCAGGACAACACGTTCAAAGCAATCGCCGAGGAATGGCTGGTTAAGATCGAACGAGAAGAGCGCGCGCCAGTTACGCTCCGCAAGGTGCGATGGCTCCTCGACATCGCCGAACCGATGATCGGTGGTCGCCCGATATCAAAACTCACCGCGCAGGAAATCCTGGCCGTTCTCCGCAAGGTCGAGGCAAACGGCAGATATGAAAGCGCGCGGCGCATGCGGAGCGTGATCAGCAGAGTGTTCCGCTACGCCATTGCGACGGCCAGGGCTGATCGCGATCTCGCGGCCGATCTCCGCGGGGCGCTGATCACTCCGAAGGTGAAGCACCACGCCGCCATCACGGCCCCGAAGGAAGTCGGCGCGCTACTCCGCGCTATCGATGGCTACACTGGCCACGAACTCACCGCGGTGGCGCTTCGATTGACACCGCATCTTTTCGTCAGACCGGGAGAACTGCGTCAGGCAGAATGGGCGGAGATTGATCCCGATGATGCCGTCTGGTCGATCCCGGCAGAGAAAATGAAAATGCGCCGCTCGCTTTGCGTCCCCCTGTCACGGCAAGTTCTTGCGATGCTCGAAGAGCTTCACGCCCTTACCGGCCATGGGAAATACCTCTTCCCTTCCTTTCGGACGCCCCACCGTTGCATGTCGGAGAATACTGTCAGCGCTGCGCTTCGGCGGCTGGGCTACAGCCGTGAAGAGATGACGGCCCATGGATTCCGCGCGACGGCCGCCACTCTCCTCAACCAGATGGGAATGTGGCACCCGGATGCGATCGAAAGGCAACTGGCACATCTCGATACCAATGCGACCCGCCGGGTCTACACCCGCGGCGAATATTGGGATGAACGTGTTCGCATGATGCAGCATTGGTCCGATTATCTCGACGAGCTGCAGGGCGGTGCGCAAATTCTCCGCCCTGCCTTCGGGATGAGTGCAACATCGACCGCTTAGCGGCCGACCAGGGCCTTGAGGCTCGTATAGAGGACCAGCGTGGACCGGCCGACTTTGACGACCTCAAGGTCGCCGGACACGATCAACTCGTAGATTCTTGATCGGCTGAGCCCGGTCAGCTCGACTGCGGTCGGAATCCGCACGGTTAATGGCTCGATGAAGACGATTTCGGACCGTGACAAATCGAGATCCTGCATTTTCCTTGTCCTCGGGAGGAGATCAATGGCGCGAGCGCGGTTCCAACGCAGCATTCGCCATCGCAAGCGTGCCGGTTGCTACGCCACCTCACAATAATCAGGGCAGGATCGTGCCGTTGAGCGGTATCGCCGCGCCGCGTGACTTCGTCACCAGGTGGCCGCGAAAAGCACGACAGGAGAGAGGGGGAGCTTGAGCGAAGTCTGATCTGATCGAGAGAATTCCAATGTCTGTTGCCCCTTCGACTCTCCGTGATTCCGAATTGGAGGCTGCCGGGGCTGCACTGGTCAGGGGTCTTGGCGGTTTCTGGCAGGGATCGACTGGAATGTGTCGCTGCCCAGCTCACGATGACCGAACGCCGAGCCTATCGGTTCGCGTTGGCGACACCCGACTCTTGTTCAAATGCTTTGCCGGCTGCGACACGCGTGGCGTGCTGCGCGCCATTCGGCGGCTCGATCCGAATGCCTTGGGCGCAAAGGGCGATGGAATCGCCAAGCAGTTCAAGCTCGATCGATGGCTGCAAAAGCGCGCCTTCGATCTTTGGAGGGTCGGACGGCCGATATATTGGACTATCGCCGAGACCTACCTACGCAATCGGTCGATTCACATCGCGCTCGACTCTTTGCGCTTCTGCGACCGAACTCCGCTGGGCAAGGGCAAGGCGGCACGGTTTCGCCCGGCGATGCTCGCCGCCGTCACCGACGATTCCGGTCTGCTCGCCGTCCAGAGGACCTTTCTCGATGCCCGCGGGCGGCGTGCACGCGACCTTCGCCATCCTCGCCGCCTGCTAGGCCACCCCTGCGGCGGTGCCGTACGGCTCGCACCAGCAACCGAAACTCTCGGGATCGCCGAAGGCGTCGAGACGGCGGTCTCGGCGATGATCCTGCTCGGCATTCCGGTCTGGGCGACGCTCGGCAATGAACGCCTCCCCCATGTTGCCATCCCGAAATCCGTGAACCGCCTCGTCCTGCTCCCAGACAATGACAACGCGGGACGCCGAGCCGTGCCGCTTGCAATACAGGCCCACACGGCGCCTGGACGACAGATCCGCACGATCTGGCCGTGGCACGGGCGGAACGACTGGAACGATGTCCTACGGGAAGGAGGAAAGGGGGTGGGGGACTGGCGGCGCCGAGTGGCCTGATGGTCGGGTCTCCGCCGCCAGGAGACGGACTATGACATATCCGATCGTATACGCGCTTGCGCGCAATTGCGTCGCTTCCCCGCTGAATGTCCGAACGGAAAGCGACCCCGACGCCGACGCCGAACTGGAAGCGATGATCGGCCAAGCCGGCTTCGTGCTCCAGAACCTGATTGGCACCGCGATCAAGCGCAAGAAGGACAGCTACAGCATTTTCGGTGGCGGCCGGCGACTCGCGCGGGTTCATTCCCTGATCGAAAAGGGCCAGCTGCCGGATGATTTTTGCGTCCCGATCATGGTCTTGCCGAACGCAAAGGATGCCATCGAACTCAGTCTCGCTGAAAACCAGAAGCTGCCGATGACCGCCGCCGATGAATGCACTGCCTTCAAGAACATGATCGAGAAGGAAGGCAAAACCCCGGCGCAGGTTGCCGCGCGGTTCGGCAAGACCGAGCGTTTCGTGCTCGGGCGCGTTCGTCTCGCCGATCTTCACGAGACGATCTTCGAGGCGCTCCGCAAGGGCGACATCACGCTTGAGGTCGCCAAGGCCTATGGCAGCACGTCCGACACCGTTCGTCAGGCCCGTGTGTTCGAGCAATATCAGGACAGCTATTACGGGGACGACGTCTACACCATCCGGCGCGAGCTCGCCTCAGGCAGCTATCGCGGCGGCGATCCCAAGGCGCTGCTCGTCGGCCGCGAAGCCTATGTCGAGGCCGGCGGACGGATCGACTCCGATCTTTTCTCCGACAGCGCGTCGGAAAACTGGATCGATGGCGACATTCTCGATCGCCTTGTCGATAAAAGGCTCTCGGCTGAGGCCGAGGCGATTCGCGAACGCGAGGGTTTCGCGGAAATCCGTGCGCTGCCGACGACGCGCGTCTCCTACACCGAACTCGACGGTCTGAGCCCGGTTCGCGGTGAGGTTCCGCCACCCACGGCAGAGGATGAAGCGCGCTGCGCCGAGATCGAGGCCGAAATGACCATCATCGCCGAAGCCGCGAACGAAAGCGACGACGGCATCACCGATGATGACGAACAGCGTTATCGCGATCTGGAATCCGAACTCCGCGACATCCAGAATCGTCCGCCGGTGTTGTCCGATGACCAGAAGGCCTCTGCGCTCGCCTTCGTCGTCCTCGGTGAAGATGGCCAGCCCCGGGTTCATCATCAGGTCTACCGAACCCCCGAAGCGATGAGCGAAACCGATGACTCGGACGATGACCGCGACGATGCGGCTCCTGGCGGAGCATCAGGCAAACCCGCGATCAGCCAGCGGCTCGCTGACGAACTCGCAACGATGAAGGCGGAACTGCTCCGCGTCCATGTCGCCAGCGACCCGCGGTTCGCGCTCGATCTCGGGACGTTCGTGATGGTCGATGCCGCGCAGCGGCGTTACGGGGCGAGCGATCTCGCAAGCGAGCTCCGGGCCGATGCGGCGCCGTCGCGCGTCATCGGGTTCGAGAGCGGCACGACGGCGGCTGAGGAATGGGCTAAGCTCGAAGCCGGACTCGATCGGAGCTGGATCGACCCCAATGCCGGTGTCACCGTCCGCTACGATGCCTTCTGCGCGCTTGGCGAGGAAGCACGCGCGGCATGGCTGGGTTGGGCAATCGCCCGCACGATCCACGCCGTGCCCGCCAAGGCGACCGGCAGCGAGTTCGTCGATCACCTCGGCTGCAAGCTCGGGATCGACGTCGCCGCCTGGTGGCGACCGACCGCGAAGAATTATTTCAAGCGGCTCACCAAGACGACGATCCTCGATCTGTTCGCGGAAATCGGCGGCAGCGAACTCGGCCAACGCTATGGCGCGTCAAAGAAGGACCTCCTCGCTTCCTCGGCCGAACAGCTCTTCGCGGGCAACATCATCGTGGAAGCCGACGTCAAGGAAAAGGCGCTCGCCTGGCTTCCCGACGCGATGCGCTTCGACCGTCCCGTCGCAGAGCTGGCGAACGACGATGCCGACCTGGAGCCAGCCGATGCCGCCGAACTGACGGTCGACGACGATCCGGTCGGTGCTGGCGACGAGGACGAACCGGTGGCCGACGCGGCCTGATCAGCCAGCGCCGACCTCGATTAGGGGCTGCGACGATGCGTCGCGGCCCCTTTTTCATGCCGCCTACCCGACTGGAGGAAAGGGGGAGGGCGGTGTGCGGCAGGGGCAGGCGCCCCGGAGCCGTTTCAGGAGATCGTCCATGACTCTTCCGCTTTTCAAACTCGCCGACACTCCAGATTCCGGCGCCTGGGAAAAGGCCGAACGCCTTCACGGCGTCGCACGGGCTCTGCAAACCCGGCTCGCCGACCCGCAATCGGTAACGCGTTCGCTGCTCAAAGGTCTCATGTCGGAGGCATTCGGCGGATCGGATGCCGACGGACACTGGTCGATGCGCGATGCCTATGACGCGCTCGAAGCGGCGCAGGCTTCGAACATGCTGTCGCTCGATGAAGGCCAAAACCCGGACTGCGCGCCGGAAGTTGCCTTCTCGGCCATTCTCGCCTTCGAGAAGGCGCTGCCAACCCAGACCTATCGCAGCGAACACCAGGTCGAGATGCAGCAGTTCAGCACGCCAGCCGCACTCGGCTGGCTCGCGACGCGTGCAGCGGCGATTACGGCCGAGGACCATGTGCTCGAACCGTCGGCGGGCACCGGCATGCTCGCAGCGCGCGCGATCGCCGCCGGAGCCTCCGTAACCCTCAACGAACGCGATCCCTGCCGCGCCGCGCTGCTCGCTCTCGTGACGAACGCCGAAGTCACCACGCACGATGCCGAGTTCATCAACGACCGGCTGCCGCCGGATGTTCGGCCCACGGTCGTCCTGATCAATCCGCCTTTCAGCCGCAGCGAAGGCCGCGGCGAGGATCGCCACGCCGGTGCCCGCCACCTTCGCTCCGCGTTGCTCCGCCTCGCCGACGGCGGACGCTGTGTCGCAATCATGTCGCCGGCCTTTGCGCATGACGGCAGCGGCGCCCGCGGCTATGTCTCGGTCGCCGAGATCGCTCGTCCGCGCGTCGAGATTACCATTCTCGGCCGCCCGTACGTCAAGCATGGGACCGGCATCGCCGTTCGGCTGATCGTCTTCGACAAGGGCTGGATCGGCGAGACCGAACGCCACACGGTCGATACGATCGAGGCGGCGTTGCCCATCGTGCTTGCGCTCCCGCCCCGGTTGCACCCATCCGACGAACCGCCCCCCGCCTCGCCGGCGGTGATCCCGTTCCGTCCGGCGCTCAAATCCGCGTCGGGATCGCTCTTTTCCGGGCTCGCGAGCCCCAAGGGCATGGCGCCGTCGCGGATCGCCGCCAAGGACGATCCGGCCGAACCGCTCGCTTACTCTGTTCGTGACGCGCCGCTACCGGTCGGTGATCCCGTCGGCATTTACGCGCCCTGGCGCCTCGCCCGGATAGATATTCCGGGCTCGACGCCTCATCCCGACAATCTTGTTGAATCGCTGGCCATGGCGTCGGTACTGCCGCCGATCCCTCAGTATCGCCCGCTCTTTCAGAAGCGGGCGAGCAGCGCACTGTCCGATGCTCAGCTCGAAGCGATCATCTATGCTGGCGATGCTTTCTCACGCGACCTGCCGGGACGGTTCGTGCCCAATGAAGCAGGCGACCAGCTGCGCGAGAATGCGGACGGACATGCTTATCGCATGGGCTTCTTCATTGGCGACGGCACTGGCGTCGGCAAGGGGCGCGAGGGCGCCGCGATCATTCGAGACCAGTGGAACTGCGGCAACTGTCGCGCCGTCTGGATTTCGAGGGGCGCGACACTGATCGAGGATGCGCGCCGCGACTGGACCGCGCTTGGCGGCCTCCCGATCGACATCCAGCCGCTCGACGCTTTTCCGCTGGGGCAACCAATCGGCATGGCGAGCGGCATCCTCTTCCTCACCTATGCGACGCTCCGCTCGCAGCGCCACGACCAATGCTCGCGCCTCCAGCAGATACTCCAGTGGACGGAAGCCACTTTCGAGGGCGTGATCCTGTTCGACGAATCCCATTCGATGGGCAATGCGGCGGGCACCAAGGACGAATATCGCCAGGCCAAGGGGTCTGAACAGGGATTGGCCGGAGTGCGCCTGCAGAACGCACTGCCGCGCGCCCGGGTGGTCTATGAATCGGCCACCGGCGCCACCAAGCCCGAGAATCTGAGTTATGCCTCGCGGCTCGGGCTTTGGGGGCCCGGCACGGCCTTCGTGAACCGCGACGCTTTTCTCGCTGCGATGACCGACGGCGGTATCGCGGCGATGGAGATCGTCGCCCGCGACCTCAAGTCCATGGGTCTCTACACGGCGCGTGCACTGAGTTTCGCCGGCGTCGAATATGACCCGCTCGAGCATCGGCTGACGCCCGACCAGATAGAGATTTACGATGCCTATGCCGACGCCTGGGCGATTGTTCACCAGAACCTGGACGAGGTGCTGAAGGCGTCGAATATCGTCGACCGCATGTCGGGTCTGACGATGAACGCCATGGCCAAGGGCTCGGCGCTCAGCCGGTTCGAGAGCGCGAAGCAGCGCTTCTTCTCCCAAGTGCTGATCTCGATGAAAATGCCGACGGTCGTTCGCGCGATCGAGGAGGAACTCGCTGCCGGCCATGTCGCCGTCGTGCAACTGACCAGCACAGCCGAGGCGATCCTCGAACGCCGGCTGGCGGACCTGTCGCCGGACGAACGCGCCAACCTCGCGATCGACGTCTCGCCGCTCGATACGCTGATCGATTATCTGAAGACCGCCTTCCCGACGCGTCAGATGCGCGCCTTTCGCTCATCCGACGGAGCAATGCGCTCCGAGCCGATGCACGATGGCGACGGCAATGCTGTCCTCTGCCAGGAAGCGGTCGCGGCGCGCGACAATCTGGTCGAAAGCCTCTGCTCGATGCCGCCGGTCCCGGCGGCGCTCGACTTCCTGATCGCGCATTTCGGGACCGACACTGTCGCCGAGGTCACGGGCCGAACGCGCCGCGTTGTCCTCGAGGGGCAGGGGCGACAGAAGCTCGAGCGCCGCAGCGCAAGTTCCAATATCGCCGAGACCGACGCCTTCATGTCGGGACGGAAGCCGATCCTCGTCTTCTCGGAAGCGGGCGGCACCGGCCGTTCCTATCACGCCGACCTCGATTGTCCGACCGCGAACAAGCGGCGCATCCATTTCCTGCTCGAACCGGGCTGGCGCGCCGACATCGCGATCCAGGGTCTCGGCCGCACGCATCGGACGTACCAGTGGAAGCCGCCGGTGTTCCGCCCCGTCACAACCAACTGCAAGGGCGAGCGCCGCTTCATCAGCACCATCGCGCGCCGTCTCGATACCCTCGGCGCGCTCACACGCGGCCAGCGTCAGACCGGCGGCCAGAATCTATTCGACCCCGCGGATAATCTCGAAAGCAGCTATGCTCGCGAAGCGCTGACCCAATGGTATCATCTGCTCCATGCCGGCAAGCTCGCGAGCATCGGTCTCGAGAAGTTCCAGTTTATCACGGGACTGAAGCTCGTCGACGAGAATGGAACCCTGTTCGACAAGCTGCCGCCGATCCAGCGATGGCTGAACCGCATCCTCGCGCTCCGCATCGCGACCCAAGATGCCATTTTCGAGGAATATATGGGGCTCATCCAGGCCCGCGTCGACGCCGCTCGCGAGGCCGGGACGCTTGACCTTGGCGTCGAGGCGATGCGCGCCGAGCGTATCGTCGAGCTCTCGCAGCAGGTGCTGAGGGAGGATCCTGTATCCGGCGCCGAGACCCGGCTGCTCCGCCTCGAGCTTCACCTCAAACCGCGCGTCACGGGGTGGGCGCGCCTTGACAAGATCTGGGGCGGTTCCGCGGATGGCCGGTATCTGCGGAACAGCCGTTCGGGGCGCGTCGCCCTTTGCGTTCCGTCCTGGTCGATCACCGACGACGACGGGAGGCCCGTCAAGATGATGGAGCTTGTCCGCCCGACCGGTTCGAACCGCATCCAGCTTACAGGTCTCGAGCACACGCACTGGGAGGAGATCGACCGCAAGAGCTTCCGGAGCTTCTGGGAAGCCGAAGTGACCGAGGCGCTCGACAAGGTCGATATCGAGACGATCAGTGTCGCAACGGGTCTCCTGCTCCCCGTCTGGAACAAGCTGCCGCAGGACGACGTTCGTGTCTGGCGGATCGACGAAGCGGCGGGGACGTCGATCCTCGGCCGCATCGTGATGCCCGGGGCGATCGAGAAGCTGGAATCGGCTTTCGGCCTCACCTCCTCGATCGTGCTGACGCCTGACGAACTGATCGAGGCTGCCCGGCATGGCGACGGCGCCTTGATCCCTGGGCTGCACGGCGCACGTCTCGTGTCGGCGATGGTGAACGACAGCCGCCGGATCGAGATCCGGGACTTCCGGCCTCAGGACCGCGAATGGCTGAAGGCGCGCGGCGCGTTCAGCGAGGTGATTGCATACAAGACCCGGCTGTTCCTCCCGGCGGGGAAGGCCGATGAAATCCTGAGCACCGTCATCGCCGAGCCGCCACAGTGAAATCGAACCTCTCATAGGGAGAGGGTCATGTCGCGGGCCTATGGGCAGGTCGACGGGCAGTTCGTCGACGGTTTCGACACCGCGATGCCCGTGCTGGACGCCCGGCGAGCATGCCGCCAGCGATCCTGCCGATCAATGGCCCCATATTCAAGCTTCTCGACGAGGGGGAACTTGCTGAACTTGGCTCGTCGAACGCGGAACCTACACGCCACCATGCTCGCCCCGCGAAAGCAAATTGCCGGAGGAGGGAAGGAGGTGGAGCGGGGAGTGGCGGCGGAATTGACTGCCGACCACCAAGAGGATGGAGGCTCCCATGGCAGACCGGGCATCCGCTATGATCCGGATCGGCGGCACGATTTCTCGCAATCTGATACCCGCGCTTCTCGAAGCCATCGAATGCGATGGCGGGAAAGCCGATTGGGAAGGGAATGCGATTGATTTTTCCCATATTGCCGACGGGCGTATCCTGGAGGTTTGTGCCTACGAATTGATCGGCGGTCAGTTCGAATGTGTCGAAGCCTTCTGTCGCACTCGCGGCATTGCGTATGTTCGCCGTTCAGATGCCTGCTCAGGGGCGTTCGGACCCGAGCGCGCGGTCCACACGGGCGACGGGTCGCCCCGACACTACGAGTTAAATGACGCCGACCAGATCGTCCTCACCCAACGAGAGCTGAACGACCTTGGTTCGATCGTTGCGGCAAACGCCTGGTTTCAAGCGGGCGATTTCGCGCTGCCGCCCTTGTCCATCGGAACCCGCGAAAGCCCGTCCTTGTACCGGGAGAATGGCGATGGCTGAACATTATCTCGAGGCAAGCTTCAGCTTCGCCTGCACCGATGCCGAGATGGAGCTGCTCGAGGAGATATTCGGGGCGGCCAGCGACATGATGAGCGGTATCGTCGCACCGGCGCCAAGCCCGAAAATCCTCGAACTCTTCCCTCCTGAAGACGAAGATGATCCGTGGAGCGGCCTTTGCACGATATTCTGCGATGCGGATTTCCCCGATTTCGGTGCCCGTTTCGAAGCTGGCGCTATGACGAGCGACGGGGCCGGTCAGATCGCGCACATTTATGGCACGCCAACCTTCCAGCCCGACCCGGTCGCGACGGTCATCCATCGGTGCTGCGCCGAATCCCTCCTTCGCGGCGCAATCGGTTTCGAATGGTCGGAAAGCTGCTCCAAACCTCGCGAAGGCGAGTTCGGCGGCGGTTGGTGTGCCATCTTCGCGGATCGTATCGAGATACATTCGACGCGCGAAGCCTTGTCGGCGGCGCTCGAGCAGTCCGCGCCGAGCGACCCGCCTCACCTGGAACGTGATGCCTGGACCGAGTATCCAGCCAACCCGCTCGCGGACTGGAAATATGAGATCGCGAACGACGACACGCGCCTTGGCTATAGGGACTGGATCGCGGCGCGCGAGCGCACCGAGCCGCAAGACACCGCCGGGGACATGGAAGCGACCTTGCCTGCCCCGGAGGCGTCCGGGCTCTACCTGCATCTCTATCACGGCCGCAAGGATCCCGACGAGAATCTCGAAGACTGGGGCAGCGAAGGGCCGGTAATCGGTCCTCTCGCCTATGTGCACACAACCTATATGTGCGACGTCAAGTTCGCGGCGGCGCCCGATGTCATGGACCGATTCTTCCCGGCGGTCATGGCCGAATGGCGCGCACGCGGATTGTCCAACGTCGCAGGTCCGCTCTGCGATTGGCGCCTGACCGTCTTCAACGACTATATCGAATATGACGGTATCTACTATGGCGACTGGACCGTGTTCGGCGCCACGCCCAGCGAGGTCGAAGAGCGGTTCGTCAAGGTGGCGAAGGCGGCGTGATGGCGCACATCGTCAAAGGCGGGCCCCTCTGCCAGAAACCGGGCTGCACTATGTCCCGGCACCGCGATCCCGTTCTCGAGGTCGTCTGCCCCGACTGCCGCGCCCCGATAGGTGTCGGCTGCCGCCGGCTGAGTGGGCATAGCGGGCCATTCGTCGAGTTACACGCCTCGCGCGACATCCTCGCTGACCGCGAGGACAAGTATGGACCGTGCCCCCTCGAACTCCGCGGTCTCGACTGCGTTTCACCTCAACCGGGCCTGCCGCTGTTCGATTGAACCGCGGGGCCGCCAATCGGAGGGCTTTCCGCAATGCCCGAAATCATCCCCATCACCGTCTATCAGTTCGACGAACTGGATGAGCGCGCCAAGGACAAGGCGCGCGACTGGTATCGTCAGGGCGCCTTCGACCATGACTGGTACGATTTCGTCTTCAGCGACTTCGAGGCGATCTGCGACATCCTCGGTATCACGCTTCGCACCAACCCGGTTTCCCATGTCGGAGGCACAAAGCGCGAAGAGCCGCAGATATTCTTCACGGGCTTTGCCAGCCAGGGAGACGGCGCCAGCTTTGCCGGCAGCTACGCCTATCGGCCCGGATCATCGAAAGCCATCCGGGTCTACGCGCCGCAGGATGCCGGGCTTCACCAGATTGCCGATGCGCTTCACTACATCCAGCGCCAGCATTTCTACCGGCTCAGCGCCGATATTCGCCACCGCGGTCGCTATTACCATGAATATTGCATGGACATCGCGGTCGATCGCGGCGGGATTGACCTTGGCTCCCCCGCGGAAGAAACCATCATCGAAGCACTGCGCGACCTTGCCCGCTGGCTCTATCGGCGCCTCGAAAGCGAATTCGAGTATCTGACGTCCGAGCCGGCCGTAGATGAGATCATCGCCAACGGATACACGTTCATGGAGAATGGCAAGCCGTTCGGCTGACCGCGTCTGGCCTTGCCTCGCTGATGGGCGTCGATGCCAAGGCGGTCACGATCTGCACCGCCCGAGGGCTGCTCAAGACGAACCGGCGTAGTACCGACCAAACGAGCGCGCACCTCGCCATCTGACTGCCAGTCGGGAGGGAAGGGGGTGGGAACGGGGCGAGCCGGTCAGTGATTTCGGTCCGGCTCGACGTTCCACTCTTGCCGGAGATTTCCCATGACCAATCTTGTCCCCGCTGCCGACCGTCCGGTCGGCGGCGCCTATCGCGTCGATATCTCCCGCGGCCGCAACATCGGCCGCGTTTCGTCCGAATGGTTCTCGCGTCCCGACGACGAGCGCTTCCTCTCGCTGACCGATCTCCATGATGTCGTTCGCGCCCGCGCCGACCGGGCAACCACGCGCGTCGTCGACAGCAAGGCGATCCGTGTCGAGGCGCGGAGCGATAGCCCCGAGCGACTCTCGCTGATGGTCCCCGACGAAGAGCGGCCCGTTGCGCCGACGAACTGGGCGTTCGGACAGCTTTGCAGCCTCGTCGGCGCGCCCGCGTCCTATCTTCGCGAGCTTCCGGCTGCGCTTGCCGGCATCAATCTTCAGCACGGGCTCGTCGCGCACCGCGGCGAGCAAGTGAAACTGCTGCAGACCGACGACGGGCGGACGGAACTTCGTGCCGCGACCGGGCCCGAATATGGCCGTATTTGGGATTACGAGCTTGTGGAAGCGGTGATGAAGATCGCCGGCGACGGCGTCGGACAAACGCGGTGGAAGGTGCCGGGCGTGCTCGACTGGTCGAATATGCACTATAACCCTTATGTCGACGTTACGCGCGACACGACGACGCTTTATGCCTCCGACCGCGACGTCTTCATCTTCCTGGTCGATGACACGCACCCGATCGAGGCGGGCAAGCTACCCAATGGCGACCCCGATCTCTATTTCCGCGGCTTCTACTGCTGGAACTCCGAGGTCGGCGCGAAGACGCTCGGCATGGCGACCTTCTATCTCCGCGCCGTGTGCATGAACCGCAACCTCTGGGGCGTCGAGAATTTCGAGGAGGTGAAGATCCGCCACTCGAAATTCGCCGCCAACCGCTTTGCCCATGAAGCAGCGCCCGCGCTCGAGCACTTCGCGGATTCCTCGCCGATGCCATTCCTAAACGGCATCAAGACCGCGCGCGAGCGCATCGTAGCCCGGAAGGACGAGGACCGCGAGACGTTCCTGCGCAAACGCGGCTTCTCGAAGGCCGAAACCGCAAAGATCGTCGCGACGGTGCTGAGCGAAGAGGGCCGCCCGCCGGAGACGATCTATGATTTTGTGCAGGGCATCACGGCCTTCGCGCGCACCAGGACCAACCAGGACAGCCGACTCGAGCTCGAGGGCAAGGCCCGCAAGCTTCTCGAAACCGCTCGCTGACACGCGACGCCGCCGGTTCGTGCGATCCGGCGGCTTCCTTTCCATGGAGACCCGCCATGACCGATGCGCGTTACCGCCTGCTCGATGCGATGCAGGACCTCATGTCCAATTATCTTCTCGACGCATGCCCCGACAATCTGACGTGGGAAGATTTCGACCCTGACATCGATGGGCTGCGTTCGAGCGTCGCGGACCTCATCGACAAGCATTGCCGAGGCGCGGTCTCAACCGCCGTCGTCGCCACCTACCTTGTCGATGTCGAGTTCTTCAGCGGCGACGATTGCTTTGCGAGCGCAGTCTATTCGATCGACGCTTCGACAACCCACGGGGCGGAGCACCACGCGCTGTCGATGTCGCTTGACAGCATATACAACGACCCGCGCATTCCGGACCTGTCGCGCGCCGCGACCGCGCGGCCGATCGACGAACCCGACGCGCCGATATCATTGTCGATCGGCCCCCACGATGGCGCGAACGGCGCTGCCGCTGGCTACCGAATGCGACGAATATCGGCCCGGGTTCCCATTCCGTGGACGTCATCGACACGCGCCGACAGGCCTCATCCTTCGTGAAGGTCATCACTTCGCGAGATCAAAGCCGGACGCCCGGCATGTCCCTTCTTGCTTTGGCAGCATGACCATTGCCGAAACGGTTCCGACGATGTTGAATCCATTCCAGCGAATTTGCGCCGTCGCATACGGTGAAGGCGACTTTGCCCACATCGAAAGCATTGAGGAGACCCACGATTTGGGCGATCCGCTCTTTGCCTTTCTCATGGCTGAGCTAGCATCGAGCGAGGGCTGAGATTGCCGGAAAGAAGCGCTGCGCCGCCTGGAAATGACGGCGGCGGATATGCGCCGCGTTATCGACGCGATCGATCAAATGAATGCTATTTGATCGATCCAGGCTGTCCAGGCATCGTAGGTCTCCGACTGCCGGCACTGGCCCACACTGTAGCCGAACAGGATAAAACTATGTCCGACATTAGCATCCGTGCATTCGCGCAACTGCTCGCTCGTGCCCGTGCCGCCATCGAAACGCCGGCCGACCTCGATGACGCTGCCCGCGCCGCGGTGATCGAGGATATCGCTGCGTTCGAGGATTGCCTTGCGCGGGGATTGATTCCCTGGGGCTTCGACATCCACATCGGTTCAATCGATCATAAGCATGGCACCAACCATTATGCCGCGCTGACTCAGAAAGCCTTGATGGCGGAAGTCGCCGAATATTGCCGCGAGTGGTGGTCCGATATCGATGATGGGCGCGATCCGGCGACGCTCGACGATCAAAAGATCGCGGACATCTATTTCGATGATCATCCGAGCGAGAATCTCAAGACTGACCGCGTCCATATCGATCCGCCACTCGCCGACATGCAGACACTGAGCCCCGAAACCGGGCACTATTGCGTCATTACCACTGCGCATCTGTCGACTGCGACGGCGGCCATGCTTGATGAATGGTGCGCGGCGGCAACCTCCGACCGGCCGATCAATGTTGCGAGTACCATATACGGATGGTTCGTTCCGGCGCGCGAGGTGGATGAGCCGGCGCAGGCCAAGCTACCGGCCGATCTTCTTGCCGCGATGAGATTTGCTCGTGCACATGGCTTCGACCATATCCTGTTCGACTGCGACGCTGGCAGCGTCGAGGCATTGCCGAAGCATGACTGGTGAAGCCGGTCTTTGGTATGTTTGGCGTAATTTTCATTAAGCCTGCGACCGCGCATCGAGCATTTCCAGCCGATCGGCGGCAAGCTCCGCGACATTGGCCTGGATCACATGGCCGCGATTGCGCAGGATTTCGCCGAGATCCCTGACCATCGTGATCAGATCGCCGGTCGCAAGCGGGCCATCGAGCGCGCGCAATAGATGGCGTTCTTCCTCGTCCAGTTCTCGCATCGTCATTCTCCGCGGGACGCAATTTTGGGCAGGCACGTAATCTAGCACATTCGGACGATCGCCGGCTGCGCAAATTCTCCTCTCGGCGATGAATTGCAGCGCCACGACGTGCACTGCACGAACCCCAGCCCGAGGGGCGCCCGCTCGCTTGCCTCCCGCTCGCCATCGATCGACAGATGTCGAACATCGCGGCTGCGGGCACTTGGGGTGCCTTCAATATCCCTGCGAAATGGGAGGAGAGAGGGGAGGGCAGGGGCGGGCGCAAGAGGCGTCCGGACGAAGGAGCCTGTCCCATGTCCTACGACATCGCCTTCCGTTTTCAGCAGGCGCTCGATCCTTCGGCACTCTCGACGCTGCCGGCCTGTCTCCACGCGCTGATCGCGGCGATCAAGGATTGCCGAAATGCCGGCAATCCCGACGAAACCGATCCGGCGGTATTATTGCTCGCGCGGCATCTCGGTGCCGTTGCGTGCGCGACGGGCGACGGCGACACTGCGCTCCGGCGTGCCTGCATGGACCGCATCGCCGACATGCGCGGAAAATCCCCACTCGTGGTGCTTGCGCATAGGGGCGTCAGCTACGACGATCAGGCAAAGAAGCTCTTCCATAGCGATGGCCGAAAGGCCCTGAAGCGGCTTGCCGAGGCCCTTCGCATGGAGGACGGCACCTATGATCTTCGATCGATCAAGGGCGGTATTGCCGTCAGCGGCGAGATCATCCTTCATGCCGAGGAAATCTATGTCCAGCTCGGGCTTGGCATCGGATCCGGCCGTGAAGTGATGTTCCGCCGCGTCGCCGGGCGGAAGGATTATTGCGGCGACCGCAACCACTGGGCCGCGGTCGGCGAACTGCTCGATCCTGACCGCCTCGCCGCGCGCATCCGGCGCGAACTGCACCTCGCCGAACCCGGAACGCCGCCGATGCGGCTGGTCGCCTGAGGAAAACTCTCATGGAAATTATCGTTTCGCGTTCCCGCATCGCGGGGGTGCTGCCCCACTATATCTATCGCGCGTTGGTTCCGGCCGAGGGGATTGCGGCAGATCGCTGTGCGATCGCCGGCACCGTTACCGCGCCCCGGATAGCCGGTCGCGTCGCTTGCATTCGCATCGCGCCGCTCATTGCGCCCGAGCGCTACCTCGAGATGCACCCTGTGGAGCGGACGGCGCTCGCCTCGCGCGTCGGGGCAGTCGGCCGCCGGGTCGAGTGGCTGATCATTCGCACCTTCTTCCCGGAGATGACCGCGGACTCTTTACCGATTGTCTACCAACTCGATCCTGATCCGGGTGACGCCTGCTTCTGGGCCGATGTCGACAATCTAACCGGCATCTTTGATACCGTCGAACCTGGGTTCGCAAGCCTCTCAGCTATCGACCTCGGTCTGCGTCAGGGCGACAGCCTTCGGGCTGCCTGATTGCCGTCATCGACGAGCCGCCCAAGACGCCTGCCCTGGGCATAGTTACTTCACCCCAGCAGAAAGGTCCTGCGATGACGGTCATCGGACATAATTACATCCGGAAAGTCGAGAACTTCGACAGATTCGAGATTCTCGCGCATCCGCTTCCCCATCGTGACGACCGCATTTTCTATCCGGCGGAGCCCGATGGATTTGGCGCCGTGACTTATGCCTCGCACGATGTGATGATCGCGAGGCCGACCGGCGTCGGTAGCAAGGGCCGGCTCGCCATACTGATGCACCATGGCGGCGGTCGCCACGCCCTCGAATTCTACGAAAGCACCTTGCCCATCGCCTCGGCGCTACTCGCGCTTCCAGAACGCGAGCAATATGCGCTCGCCTATACGATCTTCGAGCAAGCGGACGAATGCTCCGCCGGGGCGCGTGCCGCCGAGGCGCAGCGTTGGGCTGAGGCCCATGTTGAGGGCCGCATCCGGAAGCGGCGTCGCGGGCGCGCGCGGCAGATTTATGTCGAAACCGCGGCCGAGAAGGCACTTCGCGTCGCCTGAATCCTGAGCTGCCCGCACCCAATCGCTCGCGACCGATCGTCATCGGCCGGGAGGAAAGGAGGCGGGGACGTGCGGCGGCAATGAGGCCGCCGCGCAACCGGAGTATTCCCATGACGCTTCCCGCTCAAATCCGCCCGTCCGTCGGCGAGCAGCTTATCACCAAGGTGTCGCGCCTGTTCAACGGGACGATCACCGACGTTCTCAACGAGCTGCTCCAGAATGCCCGCCGTGCCGGTGCGCAGCGTATCGACGTCGATCTCGGCGAGCATGATGGCAAGCCGGCCCTCTTGATTGCCGACGATGGCACCGGCATCGATGATCCCGCCACGTTCGTGACGCTCGGCCGCTCTGGCTGGAGCGACCGGATCGCACGGCGGGAAGACCCTGCCGGAATGGGTGTGTTCAGCCTCGCGGGCAAGCGCGTAACCGTGCGATCCTTTTCGAAAACCGCCGGCTCTGGATGGATGGTCACGATCCCCGAAGATGGCTGGCAGGGAGAAGATTCGCTGACCGTCGAAGCCTCCGATATCCGAAAGGGCACGCAGCTCGTCATTGCCATGCCCGCCGAATGGTTGCCCAATCTCCAATCGCGGGTCGAAGCAGCGGCGAAGCATTTCCCGTTGCCCGTCGAATTTCAGGGCGCAGTCTTGCCGCGCGAGGATTTCCTCAAGGGCGCCTGCCGGATCGAAGAGTGGCATGGCTGCCGGATCGGAATCTTCAGCGATTCCTATGACATCGCGAGCGATCCGCGCATCAATTTTCATGGCATCAAGGTTGCCTGCCGCATGCCCGCCATCGGGGAAATCGACGCACGGCGGAAATGGACGGTCCGGATCGACATCGTCGACGCGCCCTCGCTCCAGCTCGTTTTGCCCGCGCGCAAGGAGATGGTCGAGAATGCCGCACTCGCCGATCTGCGGGTTGAAGTGCAGGCGGCCGTTTTCCGGACCATCGCGCTCAAAGGCGAACATCGCCTGTCGTTCAAGGACTGGCAGCTCGCCACCGAGCTCGGCGTCGTCCTTCCCGAAGCCAGCCCGTGGCTTTGTGCATGGCGCCCGCGAACCGCGGATGGCAATGCATATGTCGAGGACGAGCGCGTCGAAGCTGTCTCGATGATCCTGATCCCCAGGCACGAGGCCGATGTCGAACAATGCGCGGCGAAGGTGTTGACCGAGGAGAAGCTCGGCTTCCAACCTGTCTTCGCTGAAGACAAGTTCTCCGGCTATCGATGGTATGACGTGCTTCCGCGCGTCCCCCGCCTGTCCTTTGCGGTCGAACGGGAGGGCGAACTGTTCCACTATGCCGATGATGACCAGATGCTCGAGCATGTTGAATCGGGCCGGGCGACTGCGATCACCCTTGATGTTCCGATAGTTCGCTGCGGTGGGCTCGATGAACCCGCCGTGATGCTGAGCCTTCCCGTCGATATGCTCGTCTGCGCGAACGCGAGCAGCCATGTCGACGAAGCACATGTTTTTGTCCGGGAGGACGCAATCGTCACGCCGCAGACGCTCGCGCAGCTGATCGAGGATGCGATCTTCGCTTACGACGAGGATTGCGACAGCGATAGCTGGAGCAGGCAGCATGACGATTTCATCCGCGATGCGCGCCACTTCGCCAACAAGCTCCTCTTGGGAAAGGAAGAGGCTCTTCTCGAACAGATCCGATCGGCTTTCCGCGACGATGTCCAGTGGCTGATCCCCGAGGGATTGACCCTCACCCTGGAGGCCGATGTCGGCAAGGTTCAAATCGCTCTGGCTGCCACGGATCCAGAAGCAGAACCCACCGCTGCATAGCCGGCAGACCATGCTAGGCTAGCGGTTTTGCGTCCGCCTCCGCCCTTACCCCTACCTGCCGGAGTGATCCATGATCGCCCTGTCACCCCTGCGGGCGCGGCTCGCCTCGTTCGACCACGCTTATGCCGTTGCGATTCAACTCCGCGGCACGACCGGTCGTGGTCAGTTCATCCTGTGGACCGGCAATCCGATCCAGCCATTTCGTGTTTCTCCCACTTTGCCGACGCTCGGTGAGCAACTGCTGGTCCGGGTGTCCTGAACCCGCTCAGCTCTCGTGTGGGGCCGGCCGGAAGTTCCGGAGCATCAGGGCATAGGGCTCCAGGACGTTTGCGACGAGCGAGATCCTGCGGTGACTGAACTCGTCGTGCGCGCCGGCTCCCGGCTCGACCACAAGGCAGGCCTTGTCGACATTGTCACGGACAAAGCGGCTGCCCGGCCGGCCCGACGACGGGCCTACCGGGATCCTCGTATCTTCGAGGGGAAGGGTGAAATCCGCTTTGCGCAGGCTGTCGATGCGCAGGGCATAGCGTGACCCCCGGACCTCGATGTCGGCCGGGATTTCCTTCCAGTTCCGGCCGTCCTCTGAGTATTCGGAAGCAGCCTGCGGCTCGCCAAAATAGCGCTCCGATACCATCTCCTCCATGCATAGGAAAAGCGGCTTGCCCGCCGACCTGCGTTCCTTCGCGAAAGGCTGTACAACGGTGATAGGGTGACAGATTTGGCCGCCATAGCCCCACAATGTGTAACCCCGCTTGTCGATTTCTGCTGTTTTGCGGGCGACGATCTCTTCAAGGCTTTCGCGCGCATGGGTGCCGACCCGCATGAAGAAGAGGCCGGTGCCGGGTGTGAGAAAATCGGTCACGGCTTCGGCTCCAGATACTCAACGTCATATTCGGTGTCGGGCGCCTTGCCATAATCGGGGCGCGATCGCTCCCGGATATACCGGACCTTCGGCTCTTGATAGAGGCCGTAGAAGTTTTTGAGCCGATCCGGCTCGATCGGGCTGGAAGGCTGCTTGGGTGCCACATTTCCGGGAAGGGCGCGCAGGAACAGATTGCAGGACGGTATCTCGACATCGAGGTGGTAATGGTGCCGCTTCTGCTGCAGCTGCGACACCCGGTAGCCCCGGTCGGACGCAAAGCGCTGGGCATTGGCGAGCACGTGCTGAGCCCAGGGCAGCTCGTCGTCATCGGCGATCACCAGCAGGCCTTCGCCTCGGTAGCCGGTGGCCTCAAAGCCGCGCTGCGCGAACACATTGACGCTCTCGCCGCCATTATGTTCACCCCATGGCGGATTGGTATAAAAGAGATCGAAACGGCCGGGGTCCGGAAAGGGGTCGAGGACATTGTAGTGCTTGGCATCCAGAATATTGTCGAGCCGCTCTTTGTCGGCGAATCGCAGAACCGAATTGACGATGCGCTCATCGAAGTCGAACACGGTGACCTTTGACGGGCCGAAGCCGAGAACCCCGCGTTTGTGGAGATAGGCGACGCAAATGCTCACCGCGTCGCCGTCACCGATAAAGGCCAGGCGCTTGTCGCTGGCCCATGCGGCGACGACCTCGGACTGGCGCACCATATCGCCGGTCTTCATGTAAATCTGATCGAAGTCGCGCAACGGGCGCGGCCGGTTCTGGACGACGTCCGAGACCTTGTTGATCGCATCCCAATGGTCGAGTGACGCCATTGACGTTTCCCCCGTGCTTCTCTTGCCCGTTGCCCTCGGGTCTACCTAGCTGCCGCGCGCAGCAGATCAAGCAGGCGGTTGCTCTGCGCCCGAAGCGCCGCGTCGAATCTCGCTGCCCATTCGCCGTCTACGTCGCGGGCTTCTGCGAGCGGTGCGACGATCGGTTCCAGTCTTTGCTCGATGAAACGGCGGGCCGCCGGGCCCGTGAGGCCGAAGCGTGCAAGAAGCGCGGAAATATCCCCAGCGTTTACTTGGTCGGGGTGCACAGCATCGCCGATCGAAAAGGACAGGCTGTGATTATGCTCAGCACTCAGCGTAATGGGGACGAGATCGTAGAGCGGCGCAAGACGAGGTGACGTGCCGCGATCAAAGAGCAGAGCGTGGTTCTTGGCGTGATTGTCGGTATTGCCGATGGCAAGATTGAAGATAGTCGCTCGCAGGAAGGCGTCGCTGGAGAGCGCAGGGCTCGCGGTCTGACGAAGAACCCGCAAGATTGTCTCCACGTCGTAGCGATGATCCGGTCGGCCGTTTCGTTCGTATTTTAGCCGCGGTGGCAATCCAGCGGCCTGCGCGAAATCCTCCTGATGAATCCGGTAGACGGCACCGTCGCTGACTATGCGGTCGAACCGTTCGCTCAATATGACCTCATAGTCTCCGATCCAATAGGATCGCGAGCGCGCGGTATCGAGCCCGATGTGATGTGCAAGGCTGCCGCAAGTAGATTCGAAAAACGCTTCCCTTGGAAACGCGAGCTCGGGCACCTTCAGAATATGTGTCGTCGGCACGCCCGTTCCCGGCCGCGGTACGCCGAACGTGCCATCCGGAAGCTGTGTCAGCGCGATCTTGCGCTGAAAGCCCGAGACAGGGGAGGGGTCGCGTATCTCGCCGGGAAGCGGCCGGTTGCTTCCCAAGCGTGCGGCAATTTCGTGGAGCTGGTGCTCGTCGAGCGGAATATAGTCCTCGGCCAGTTGTCCGGGGGCCTTAACCGGGGGCGAGCCGGCGGGAAGGCAAGACAATGCGCCGGAGAGGTCAGCGCCCAGGTGGTGAAGAATTGCGGCGACGTCGCCGCGTTCCAGCCTCTCTCTTGCGAGCAGCTGGTCGAGCTGGTTATTCTCCGGCAACAGATTCTGGAAAAAGGCGCTGGCGACGCCGTTGCGATAGGCCCGGTCGCCAAGCGGAAGTGAGAGCGATATGGGATGCGCGTCGGCAACCCCGAGATAGGTCTCGTTGTAGGTGAAGTTGAGGTCGTCGGCGTTGGCCGAGACAATTCGGCCGACCGGTTGGCCGAACGCCTCGAGCCAGACGTCGAGTTCGGTCATGACGCGCGCAGCTCCGCGAAAATGTCGATTCCGGCCGCGGCGCAGCAGCGCAAGACGCGGTCCGCTTCAAGCGTAGGCTTTCCGCTTTCGAGCTCGGACACGAAGCGGCGCCCGACGCCAGCTAGGTCCGCGAAGCTTTGTTGGGTAAACCCTAGTTGAAGGCGCGCCTTGCGGACGAGCGCACCCAAATCCGCGACGGTGTCGAGCTGAAACCGTGTCGCTTGGCGCGCAAGAGGCTGCGCGGGTGTCCTGTTTGGCGCTTCGCTGCCGGCGCCGGTCTTCAGAGTTGAGCGGTTCCCCGCGAGGATGTCCGAGATCGCGGATTGATCGGACACGCGGCCGCGGAGCAACGCATTCAACGTTCCTTCGCCGGCTGCTGCCCTCTCGATATCGGACTTTGGTGGCTTCATGCATGCTCCTGTACGGGATCACATAACCCGTATTGGGGGAAGAATCAAGATCAATGTTCCCGATCGGGAGCGTCATAGCGATTTGGCGGCAAGTATGGGTCATTTGCTACCGTTCGGGAGCGCACCGTGAGGAACTAAAATGGAACATTGCGCAGGCCGTCGCGCTTCGGTACATGTATCCGGATCAAACAGGAGGCTCCCGGCAACGATCGACACCAGCTCGCAGGTCCCAGCGCATCCGCGCCCCTGGACGGACACCGCATGAATCCGCTCTTCTCTTGGTTGAAGCGAAAGCGCCGCCCCCCTGCCACCCCCTCGCCGGTTATTCCGAGGCCGCCCCATCAGGTGGATTTGCGGCGCGCTATCAACGCGATTTCTGATGTCGTCCAGAACCGCCCGCGCCCGCTGCGCGAGTTCGATCAGATCCACATGAAGTCGGGCGACATGGTTTTCCAGAGCGAGATCGTTGCCGACTGGGCGGACGGCAAACGGCTCGCATTTATCGGCGACGGCGATGCGATCAGTGTATGCGTCGCCTATCTCCAGGCGAGCGACGTCCTTCCCTTCGGCCCTGCCCATATAACGGTCTTCGATTTCGACGAGCGGACGGTCAACGCCGTCACGCGCTTTGCCGAGGCCGCCGGGATCACCAATCTCGATGCCCGACTCTACAACGTGCTCGATGCGCTCCCCGACGTCGAGCCATATGATTGCTTTTATACCAATCCACCTTGGGGCGCCTCGAACAACGGAGAGAGCGTCAACATATTCGTCGAGCGCGGAATCGAAGCGTGCCGCCATGGCGGCGAGGGCATGATCGTAATCGCTGACGATGATGAACTCGACTGGCCAAAGCAGGTTCTCGCGAGCGTGCAGCGTCGCGCGGCCGAGAAGGGATATTATGTCTCGAAGATGCAGCGTAAGCTCCACGAATATCATCTGGATGACGCACCGGACCTGCGGTCCTGCAATCTCTACATTTCGGCTCTTCCGGGCAATCAAGCGCCGGGGATTCCGAGCAGTGGGATCACCGATCCCGTCCGCCTCGAGAATTTCTACGGCCGCTCCAAAGAAGCCCGAGTCCACTATGTCCTCGAGCGCCACCGGGTGAATTACGGCAAGGCGCATGACGATGAATATGAGCTCAAACTGTTCGGAGACAGCCGATGAACGCACCCTATAAGCCCGGCGACGGGATCCTGTTCATGAAGGTCGGCGTGCATGCGCGCGAAAGCCTCGAGGACATCATCGAGCGCAAAGACAAGGAAATACGGGAGGCAGGATATGCTCTGTGGGGCTATGGTGGAAGCACCTGCCATCCGAGCACGATGGTTCAGCCTTTCGGCGAGGCGATCGGCGCGCGAGGCAAGGTCATCGAACTATGCATGGAAGAAATCAATTCCAAGCATTTCGCAGACCCGATCAGCGCGGCGGAGTATTCGGTTAACGGCACCGACTGGCACGAGATCCCCGAAGCGATCAGCGTTCGCGGTTCGCGCTACGCTCTCTGGATCGACAATCTGCGCAAAGCGGAGTTCCAGCTGCCGTTGAACCAGACGCAGGTTCCTATCGGGAACAGCATGGGGCGAAATGGCGGGCGCTATATCAAGGGGCGCGTCGACAAGGCCTGCCTCGAGATGCTCGACGGTCCCCAGATCCCGAACGATGCCCCGCTTCGCGACATTCCGATTAGCCTCGTTGCGACGTTGCGCAAACCCTATGCGGTATTCCTACGCGGCCAGCGCTGAGAGCGCGTCATCGCTGATCAGGATCGGTTCAGCGACCTTGGCGAGATCGCGAAGATAGCTCGCAAGGCAGGCTTCCACTTCTGCGGCCAGAATAGCCTCTTGGCGGTGGCAGGCGAAGCAGATCGCGGCAGATCGGTCCGCCGTTGGTTCGCTACAGACGTGCGTACGCAGCTGCTCCATGCCGATCCGCGCGGCTATTTGCCGTAGCAACGCCTCAAGTGGTGCGACGCGGCCTGCCAATTCATTGCGCGCAACCACCGCGAGCGCAGCAATGGCGCGCTTGTCGCCCGTGGCGAGCAGCGCGCCGCCGCGGTGCAAAAGGATGGCGGCGAGCTGGCTCTCGCCCGTGTCGAACTGGAGATCCGCTCGATTGGCAGCCTCTTCGAGCGCCGCAGCCGTATGAAGCTCTTCCTCGGTCGGCTCAACCAGCGAGAGGTCATCACACAGCTTGGCGAACGCGGCCTCGGCGGCCACGGGATTCTGAAGGCCAATCTTGCCGAGCTTGCGCCTGATAACGAAGGCGGCGACGCCCAGCATCGCAGGCGGCCCAGATGCGGTGGTCAGGCAGTCCGTCAGCGGGCCGCCGAGTTGCCACGCCGACATCTTGATGAGGACATCATTGTCGAGTAGCACTCTCTCACGCATCCGGCAGCCCCATGACGCTGCGGAGATAGTCAGCTGCGTCGTCGGTGAGGGCATCCCAGCCAATCTGCCGCGAAGCGACGCCGTTCACCTCTTGCCAAAGCGGGCCGGCGTCCGGGTAGAGCCGGTTTAGCGCGGCCATCGCGACTGGCCAGGTTTGCCGCCGGTACGCAAGGCACAGCGCGAGCGTGCCAGGCTCAATCCGGTAAACCGGCGCCGCGACGCGTACCGCCTGCGCTAGCGTCGGCGCATTGAAATCATCGACGTTCGTCTCGATCGTGGGGTCGGGGCTGCCGGTCAGGACGGTCAGCGCGTATTCGTCGGCCTCGCGCTCCTGGCCGTCTCGTTCGGCAGCCATCGCCGGATCTTCAACGTCGACCAGCGCAGGGGCACCCGCGAGATGGCCGAGCATGATATGCGCAAGCTCATGCGCGAGGGTGAAGGCGAGCTGCGCGGGAAAGCGCGCATCATGGCCGAGGAGGATGGCGAAGCGTCCGTTCGAATGGACGACCATCGCATGCATTCGCTTTGCCTCGAGGGGAAATACCCGCAAGTGGATGACCGGAATTCCGAGCGCCCAGCAGGTCGAGATCAGCCCACCGAGATCCGCATATGGTCTTCTGGCGAGTAAGGCGTCGCGCAGCCGCTCGGCGTCGATCGCGCCCATCGCGGGGCCCTCTGCAACCGATTGAAGCAACGACTTGCCGATTGCCATCCCAAAAGAGGTCATGGCGGCGCGGGCCGCCTCGTCCTCGGCGGCCAGGTGCTTGAACCGTGCCTCGTCGTTCCAGACGAATTCGACGCGTTCACCGAGCAGGGGCTGTGAACGCAGACCGAGCCGGCGCGCAAGCGCAAATCTGAGCTCGGCGCGGCCCGAGGGCGACTCCGCGAGCGTGTCATCCCACCAGCTTGGCCACGCTGCCTCGATCGCGGCCTTGCTGATGCCCGCGCGGCGAAGCTCGTCTGTCAGTTTTTTGCGTTCCGCGTTCAATCGCCCTGCCGATCCGTTGATCTGACGGTGTTTAGCACCATGAGAACGAAAAGGGAACCTTTGAAGCTAAACCAGCAGGTCGTCATTGAGCGCGGGCCGATCCTTGAGCCGGGCTGCCAGCAACGCCCAGTCGGCTGACGAGGACGACGAAAGATTATCGAGCTGGGCCTTCTCCGCAGGCCCGATCAGCACCGGATCGCAGAGACGGACCCAATATCCTTCCACAAGTTCCGCTGTCATGCTGACTTCGTAGGAGGCATCATCCCGTTGAGTCGCGACCTGACGGAGGAGGGCAGTGACTTGCGATGCGCCGACTGGCGCCCCGCGCTCCCCGACGTTGCGAAATGCCAAAGGGTCAAAGCGGGCGCCGCCGCGGTTGATACGCAGGGAATCATCGCTCCGGCACATGAGCGCATAATGGGCGCGTTTGCGGCCTGCCGAGGTGCCCGCCCGGCTGGTGACGACCGAAGCCGTCGGCAACCGGCGTGGCGTCCCCGCCGCGTCATAATAGGCGCGCCAGAGAAGAAGATCCTTTGCCTCTGCATCGATTTGCTTCGGCTTGGATTTCATGACCGAGAAGATGGCGCTGACAGGCTGCCGCATCATCGCAAAGACGTGGGCGAGCCGCGATGGCGCGTTGCCGACGCCCCACAGGAAAAGCCCTCCGTTCGCCTCACGTTCGAGCTCCTTGCGGCGGACGATTGCGTCAAGCGACTGGCCCGCCTCGGCCTGCATCCTCGACCAGCACACGAGAGTGTCGCCTGCATGGGCAGGGGCAGGGAAGGGCGCCGGCGCGATAGTGCGCGGATGGTAATTCATGAGTCTCTCCAAAGGTGGGTCGCCGCTAGAGCGCCCGCTGCAACAAGGGAAGGGTGCCGGGGCAGGCTGACGCCCCTCAGCGTCAGGCTGTCGACATTCGTGAGGGGGCATCGGGGTGAGCACAGCATCATGCGGCTTTCCCCTCGCCGATTGATGCAAACTGCAGCTCTCCGACGGCCATCGAAAAGAGCGCCTGTTTCTCGCGAGGAATGTTGGAGCGGATTTCCCGAACCAGTTCGCCGACGTTCAGAACGAAGGCAAAAACCTTCTGTCCGTTGCCCAGTATCTCTTCATGAAGTTGGTCGTAATCGCGAAAACCAACGTCGCTCCCATCGCTGACCACCCAGTTCAGACCGTGCATTGGAGATTCTCCGTCGGGCCAGAAACTGTCTTGAGAAAGACGTTCTGCTGCGATCTTGAGACGGGAGAGCTGGACGCCGGTGTCGCGGAAGCGCTGGATCATCTTCGCGACGAGCAGGTCCCGATAGGAATAGTATCGGACACGGCCGCGAGGATTGTCAGCGCTGCTATAGGAAGGAAGCAGGAAGCCGTGACGTTTCAGATAATCGATCATCGGCATGGACAGCCCACTGATCGAGTGAACCTCGGCCACGCTGAAACCGTTGAGGGCGTCCTTTACCTTCGGCATCGGGCATTTAAATCATAAATCAGAGCGAAATTCAATTTTAAAGGCGAAATCAGGCCTCGCTGGTTTGTAGACAGGAGCCCCACGCTCACGCGTTGTGCCAACGCGGAGAGCGTGCGAACCGCGTGCCTCGCGCGAGGCAGGTGGCGGGGTGAGGGCGCTGCGCATCCGCACGGCCTGGTGCAGGCAGCGCTGACGTCGCCACGACCATCTCACGACATTGCTGCCCGTCGGTTCGGGGGACCACCTCCCGGATATCGCTACTCTTCTTTCCGCTGATCCGAGCCAGCCCACTCACTGAGGCAACGATCCGGATCCAGGCTCTGCACGCCACGGCGCGGGCGGCGAGGGGAGCGAGTGCATGCAGGCGGCGGCGTGGGCCGAGAGCGCGGCGCCACAGAGGAGAGAAGGGTCGGGAAGAGTGTCGCCGGGAAATGGTTCGCGCGCGACATTCGAAAGTAAGTGTCATGAATATCGGTGAAATCAGGAATGTGAATGATCGTCTGACCGGCTCGATCGCAACCCGCACAATTGACCTCCCGCGCATTGGTCTGCGCAAGGTCGAAAGCATGAACCCGCGGGCACCCGTCTATGAGGTGCTGGCGCTCAACGTCGCTCGACGATGGGTGCAGGTCGGGGCGCTCTGGGAAGCGGCGTCGAAGAAGACCGGCGAGGTTTTCCTCGCGGGCAACATCGACGATCCGAGCCTGCCCGAACCGCTGCCGGTGGCGCTGTTTCCGTCCGAGGACGGCGGCTACACCATCGCGTGGCGCCGCGAGACCGTCCGCGCCGAGTTCGGCGGCGGCTTCGGCGCGAGTACCCGCAGCTATGACGAGCAGCCGCAGGACCGCGGCTTCGGCGAGAGCACGGCGGGCGCGAATGGCGCGCTGATGGGCGCCGGCGCTGACCTCGACGACGAGGTGCCCTTCGGCTGACGAAGGCGCCGCAACCGAGCCGGGAGGCGCTGCCGCGCTTCCCGGCTCTTTTCCTGTCCGATCCAAGGAGACCGAACATGGTCGCTCATTCCTACGCGCAAAGCGTCGACAGTTTTGCAGACCTTCGTGCCCTCTATGCCGAGCAAATCGCCACGCCTGAATTCCAGGCGTCGTTCGGCGATCCCATCCCGCTATCGATCGTCGAACCCGGCGACGAGCCGGGCGAGCACGACATGCCCGAGCCCTTCGCGGCGCAAGCCGAATGCGGGGGGATTGTCGCGGCGATCTTCGACCTGTTCAACGACACGCGGCTCGAACCGCTCGCGGCCGAGATCGCTTGGGGGTTCGTGAACAGCTTCCATTTCGTCGCCGGGAAACTCGAGCGCCGCGAAGGTGCGCTCGCGGCCGAGGTTGGCGAGATGGTCCGGCGCCCGGACATGAGCGAGGTGTTCAACAGCGAGCTCGAGGAAAAGCAGCTCCTCTGCCAGTCGACCGCAGAACAGCGCGCGGCGATCGAATGCATGCGTGACTATGCCGCCGAAATGTATCGTGCCCAGTCGGGCTGGCCCTGGTCGCCCGCGCGCGGATCGCGAGCATCTTCCGCCTCGACCGCGAGCCAGATCGCGGCTCAGGACTTTCTGCGCGAACGCGCGCTTGAGGCGCGCGAGCGCTACCTGCCGCAGGGGCCGGTCGTCGTTTTCTCTGGACCCGCACAATGGCACGACTGGGAGATGCTTTGGCAAAAGCTCGACGAGATCCACGCCCGCGTGCCCCATATGACGCTGGTGACGACCGGGCAGCGCAAGGGCGCCGACGCGATTGCTGCGGCCTGGGCCGCGCGATCCGAAACCCGCGTCCCCGTCGTGGCCTTCGGCCTCTACGGGACGGGGCGCAAGACCGCCTTCACCCGCAACCGGAAGCTCGCCGAACTTCGCCCCGTCGAAGCGGTGGTCTGCGAGGGATCGGGATTGCAAGCCAATCTCTACCAGACGCTGCGTCAGGCCAATGTCCCGATCCACGCCTTCCGCAAGACGGATCAGGCGCCCGCGAAGGAAAGCGCTGCTCGTCGCCCCACCGCGCATGGCGCGATGAAAGCGGTCCGTGCCGATCCGATGTTCGACGCCGCCTGACATCGGCCGGGCCAAGGCCCGACCGTCAGCTTGTTTCCCTGAGCCGGTGCGCTGACGCGCGCCGGCTTTTCTTTTGCTGCGGGGGATTGCTGCACGCCCCAACCACATAGGCCGCACCGAATGAGACGCACCGCAGTGCTCGCATATCGCGCCGCGTAAGGCCGAGAACCTTTGCGGCTTGGGGGCATCGAGCCCCCAATCCGCAAGTCTCTTCCTCTCTCTCAAGTCTTCTTAGTGTGGCACGGGGCCGCATCGGGCCTCAAGGACGGCGGGGCCCCACCATTTTCCCTGGCGGGTCGGGCGCCGGGCCTTCTCCTTCGACGGGCGGCGGCCGCCAGAGAAAATCGTGACCCCCACCGCCGCTTCGCGGTCGGGCTTTGCCCGATCCTTGACCCCGATGCTCGGAGCCCGTGCAGGGGGAATGACCTCTCAATCTAGAGGAGGTCAATATGACGATGTTCAAACGCAGCATAAGGGACTTTTCGGAAATCGCCGCTCTCATCGCCGAGGAGACGGGGAATGCGAATGACAGCTTCAGCGCCGCCTTCGACACGGGTCTCGAACGCAGCAGGCTGGGGCGCAGCGAGGAGGAACTGACGTGCGATACGCCCGACGCGATGCAGGTGCAGCTTGCGGTCGAGCTTATGATCACGACGTTGTTCGACGTGCTGCGTGATACGCGCATCGAAAGCGCGGCCGAACGGATCGCATGGGGGATCGTCCACAGCTTCCACCGCGTCGCCGGACAGTTCGCCGGACAGTCCGACAGGGCGGCGCAGGAGGTGCGCGAGTTGCTGCGCTCGGCCGACGGCAGCGAGATCCACGGCGTCAAGCTTGAGGAACAGCAGCAACTCCTGGAATCGCTGGATGAAGCGAGCGACGCGATCGCCTGCATGCGCGACCATGCAGCCGACATCTTCCATGCCGAAACGGGGCGGCCGTGGTCGGCCCCGAAGGCGACGCTGGTATCGTCGAAGCGCACCGCGTCGGTTATCGCGGGAACCGATTATCTCGCCGCGCGCCGTCAGCGCCGCCTCACGCAGCATTTTCCGGCGGGGCCGCTGGTGGTCTTTTCCGGAGGCGCCCGCTGGGCCGACCACCGCCCGATCTATAAGGCGCTTGAGGAGATGAAAGCCGCCCGACCGAACATGGTGTTACTGACGACCGCGCAGGACAGGGGCGCCGATGCCATCGCTGCAGCCTGGGCGGCACGGACAAGGACGCCGCTGGTCGCGCTGGGGATCGACAAGGCGCGGTGGGGGAACCGGGCCGGGTTCGTCCGCAACGACCAGATCGCGCGGTTGCAGCCGGTGGACGCCGTGGTCGCCGAAGGCACCGGGGTGCAGGCGCAACTCGTGCGGGTGCTGCGGGCGGCGGGGGTCGATCCGGTGCTGCTTCCGCATCAGGACGCGCCGCGCGAGCGGGCGCGGGCCTAGGATGGCGAGGGGATCGGCCCGGGCGCAGGCTCGGACCGATCCTCCTTTTTTTGTGACGAGAGGTCTGTCGCCGCCCTCTGGGAACCGGACGCCAGGCGCCCGGTCCCGTCGCGCTCCGATGCGGTGCGGCGCGCACCGGCCTCCTGCGCGCGGCTCAGCCGTGCTCGTCGCAGGGACCATCCCTTCGGGATGGGCGTCATTTGTTCGGGGCTATCCCCGAAAGGGCCTTGAGCGCCGCCACGGTAGAGGTTCCACCGGCGCGGATCGCAAGATCAAGGATCTCCCGAAACTCCCGTTCGGTGAGCGTCTCGACGGGAAGCTCGGGCACAATCGCGGCATATTTGCCACGCAGGGCGCGGCGGGCATTGTCGACGTCTTCGGCGACCTTGCGCTGACGCGCTTCGAGGTCGGCGAGGCGTTCGCGTTCACTCTTCTTGGGCATGTCCATCTTCCTTTTGATGGTCTGCCCGCCAGCCACCCTCCTATCGAATGGATACGCCATGATGCAAGTCTCCCGGACTTATGCCCGGCGTGCCGCCGGGAAGGAAGACATCCCCCTGTCGGGGGAGCCCGCGCGCCTTCCGGCACGAGGCTGCGCAGCGACATGGTCGCTGCGGTGGGCGGACGCACGCCGTTGGCGTTTGTAATGCACCCTACGCACGGGTGCTGCGGATCTGTTCCTCATTCTAATTCAGCTAGTTATGTGGATATCCTGGCTCGACCAAGATGGCGTCATCTGGCAGCCGCGGCTGCCGGTTGCGGCCGCGTTTGGCAGCCATTGGGTGCAAGCTTCTGATTTCATTTGGCATCTTTTGGCTGCCGCAGCTGCCACATGGAAAAACGCCGGTACCGACTCTATTTGGCCGGTACCGGCCTGCAAAGCCGCTCCAGCGCCCCGACGGCTTCCGGAAATGTGGGAATTTCTGTTCAGTGGCAAAGGCCATTCCGCCTACGAAGCGGGCATATTCATCCGCATAGAGCGTGTCTGATTGCAGGTGCTCCACCAGGGCCGCCATGCGTTGCGCAGGGAGCATGCCTTCCAGTGCGCCGCCACCGCGATGCGAATCGGCCATAATCGTCTCTTCAGCCAGGGCAGGGAACTGCGCGTTTGCGGAAGCGGTCGCTTCGAGCGCCGCGAGATCGTGAAGATGACGCACGATCGTCGGGTCATCACCGACCCTCTCGCGGTCGCGGGTGAGCACCCGCCAGCAGAAGGCGCTCAGCTTGTCGGCGGCTGTCTCGACCGGATCGACGCACGCAATCGCGGTGATCTCGGGTTCCAATCCACGATACTGATGGACGAAAGATGCCAGCGGCCGTTCGCCGGTCGCAAGCGGCGTGGGCTTGGCGGATATCTCGGCCTGGATATGGGGGCGGAGCGCGTCATGCCCATCGAGGATCGTTGGATAGTCCATGTCGATCTGGATGAACCCGTTGCCACTTCCGGCTTCGACCCCGGTTATGACGAATCCCGCTGCCGCCCAGGCATCGGCGAGTCCGTTCTTGAAGGCGCTCAACGCACTACGTTTTTGCCCCGGAGACTTTTCCAAGAATGCGTCCGAGAGGATGAGCTTGAAATCTAACTCCTCTGAAAATCTCTGAATCAGCCCGTGCGCTTTTAGGAGCGACGTTCCCCCTGAAAACACTGGCGTAAGGTCGGGCGTGGCCAGTTGAGAAGGACCTGAATGGCCTGGACGACATACCAGTCTTTCTCGACGAACGCTTCGTCGACGCGCAGCGCACCTGCGACGCGCCCGAGCGTTCTTGCGTCAGGCGCGTTCGAGAATGACATAGGCGCCATCATAGCCGATCCGGCGGCGGACACGGTTCTTGACGGCAATCGTTCGCCCGGTGGGGACTTGGTTCGTTCGGCCGCTGTTATAATCTCTTGTCTGGCCGGAATCGGAGACCGTTTTCCCCAGCCGCTTGAGGGCCTCGGTCGCGAGCCGCTTGATCCCGACGACGGGGGCGGGCTTGCCGGTCACCGGCGAGCGTTCGGCGCGCGCATAGAGCCCGTAGCCGATCTGGACGAGGCGGCCCTCCTCGGTGACCCTCCGCAGGGCGCGCCCAACGGCATCATAGCTGCCAAACGTCTCGAAATCCCGGCGCAGGAAGACATTGCGCTTTGAACGAGCCACGCGTCGCGCAACACGATCGGCGATCGAGTTCGAGGACATAGTCGAGCCGCGTGCCCGCCTGCGGTAACGGCCGCGACCGACACGCACGAGTTTACCATCGTCGACCAGCTTGCGCAGCACGCGGCCAATGGAATCATAATCGGCGTCGAGCGCAATCTGCGCGCGATCGACGACTTTCCCCTCGGGGACATAATCCAGAATCTGTTTCGACAGGCTCGGCATGGCTTCACCAAAATACGACGCTTACGGCATTCAGATAGTTTTGTTTGAACCGTTTTTCAAGCCGACCGTAGCTGGATCGAGATGATTGCGACAGGCCAGAACCTCGAAATATCCTTCATCGATTTGCCTGTCAGAGCCGGTTTCGCTATATAAGAGGGGCTACGCGTCCTCACTTGCCGAAGCTCCAGACCAGGAGCTTGCCATGGCAAGACTGACTATTCGTCTTCCCGACGATCTATACGACCGGCTCGCGGCCGATGCGGATGCGGCAGGCGCCTCTACCGCGGCCTTCGTTCGTGACGCCCTCGAACAGCTGAACGGCGCCGACCCCTTTGGCTTCCATGCCCGCTTCGACGAACTTCATTCGACCGTCATCCAAGTGCTCGCGATCCTCGCGTCCGACGTCGGCGCGCGCGCGCCCAAATCGCTCGCAAAGGGGATGGAAGATACAAAGCGGCTACTCCTCGACCGGGGACTGATCACCGCTGGCGACCTTCCCGCTCTGGGGGGAGGCGCGTCGTCATGAGCATCTTCCGCAACGACACGCTCGGCAGCTGGACGCGCGGCGGCCAGGCCATCGTCCACAATGTCCGGATGACCACCCAGGTCTTCTTCCAGACCACCCTCGCCGGGCTCAGCATCTGGGTCATCGGCGCCATCTGGTACGCCTTCGAAAAATCGGATGCCTATCAGCGCTTCGTCCTTACCAAGCTCATTGAGGCAAACTTCAAGGCCGACGCCGCGCCGGGGACGAACGACCCGGTCCTGTTCCGCACCCCGGATGGCCGCGAATATTGGACGTCGGCCGACTGGCTGGTCGATTCTGTGATCGCGAAGCAGGCGCTCGAAAAGCTCGAGAGCGATCTCATCGGCGGGGCGATCCTGTCCGGGGTGTTCGCGCTCGCAGCACTTGTCTTCGCCTGGTTCTATTTTACCCGGACAGGGAAGGGGCTCGGTTCCAATGAATATCTGCGCGGGGCCCACTTCGGGACAGTCCGTCAGGTACGACGCGCGCTTCGCGGCGAAGCGAAGGGCAGCTTCGCGATCGGGGGCATCAACGTCCCGAACGCTTTTGAAACCGAGCATGTTCTGATCTGCGGCGCTCCCGGCACGGGCAAGACCAACATGATCGTCAAGATGCTCGAGGGCATCCGCGCCAAGGGCAAGCGGGCGATCGTTTACGACACCGCCGGCACCTTCGTCGAGAAATTCTACCGCGAGGGGAAGGACATCCTGCTCAACCCCCTCGACGAACGGTCGGCCATCTGGTCGCCCTGGGTCGATGTTCCGCACGATTATCATTATGACCAGATCGCGGAATCGACGATCCCCGACAAGCATGGCGATCCTTTCTGGCCTAAGGCCGCGCGCGGTACTCTGGTCGCCGTGCTGCGCAAGCTCGCAGCGCAGGGACGCACCTATATATCGATCCTCCTTCACACCATCGTCCGCTCCTCGCTGAAGGATTTGTCCGCCTTCGCCGCAGGGACCGATGCGGCGGCGTTTATCTCGATGGAGGGCGAACGCACGTCGGCGGGCGTCCAGGCTGAGCTCGCGTCGGTGATGCGCAGCTTCGCCTATCTCGATGATACCGACGACGGGCTTTCGATCCGCGACTGGGTGGCGACCGAGGGGGACGACAGCTGGCTGTTCGTCACCGTGAAGGCCGACCAGCTTCCCTCGCTCCGCCCCCTCATCACGGTCTGGCTCGATATCGCGATCAGCGCGATCATGAGCCTGAAACCCGATCAGCAGCGCCGCCTCTATTGCGTGATCGACGAGCTACCCTCGCTCCAGAAACTGCCATCGCTTTCGGACTTTCTCGCACGCGCCCGCAAATATGGCGGCTGCGGCATCCTCGGGTTCCAGTCTTATCCGCAGCTCGAGGCGACATACGGCATCCAGGATGCCGCGGCGATCACCGGCTATTGCTCGACCTGGGTCGCGCTCCGGGCGAACGATACCCCCACCGCCAAGCACGTCAGCGAGAATTTGGGACAGGTCGAGCAGGTCGAGGCGAACGAGGGGATGAGCTACGGCGTCAACGACATGCGCGACGGGGTCAATCTCTCGCGCATCCAGGTGACGCGACCTCTTGTGATGCACACCGAGGTCACGAACCTCCCGAACCTGTCGGGCTATCTGCGGTTCGGTCGCGACCTGCCCGTCGTTCGCTTTGCGGATCGATACAACGACCTGCCATCCATTGGAGAGGCATTTACCGAACGCCGTCGACTTCCGCATCGCATCGCGCCTCTGCCCGCGCCGCCGTCACCATCAGGTTCGGTAGAGGCTGCCCCGTCATCGGCGAAACCGGCGAAGAACGGTGCGCCAGCGCGCAAACGGTCCGGGAAGCGCGAAGCGAATGCGAATGCGCCCGAGCTGAAGCTCGATCTCCCGATGGGCGCGTCCGATCCCGCGCCTGAAGACACGAATGGGGAGGCGCCAACCGACCGGGACGCGCCCGCCGATGGTTCGCCCGATAATCCGGCCACGCCCCTCGAAATCATCGCCCCGCACTGGGATCGCACCCTACGGCAGCACGGTCGTCCGGGCGGTCGCCGCCGGCCCGCGAAGCCTGCATGATCCATCCGCGCCGCCTTGGAGGCAAACCCGGCAATATCGCCCGCTATTATACGATCGGCGATTATTACACCAAGGGTGGGGATGAGCCCTCGGAGTGGGGCGGGAAGCTTGCGGCCGACCTCGGTCTTTCGGGGCCGGTCGACCGCAAGGCGTTCGAGGCGCTGCTCGCCGGCAAGGTCGATGGGCAGCAACTCGGGCGTATCCGGAATGGCGAAGTTCAGCATCATCCGGGGTGGGACTTTGCCGTCAAAGCCCCGAAGTCGGTGTCGATCATGGCACTGGTGACGGGCGATGAAAGGATCATCGCCGCGCATGAGCGCGCGGTCGGGACGGCCATCGCCTGGATCGAGGAGCATGCCGAACTCCGTCGGCGCATGGACGGCAAGATTACCCACGAGACGACGGGCCAGCTTCTCTATGCGCGTTTTACCGAACATGCCTCGCGCGAGCTCGATCCGCACCTCCATACCCATGTCGTCATCCTCAACATGACCCGCCATGCCGGTGACGAGCAGATGGTGAGCCTCGAATCCCGCGCCATGTTCGCCGAGCAGATGGTCGCCGGCCAGATCTATCGCAACGACCTCGCCCATGACCTCAGGGGGATTGGTTACGAGATCGAGTTCGACCCGCGCCGGGGGTTGTTCGAGATTCGGGGTGTCCCCAAGGAGCTGATCGATGCGACGTCGCGCCGGGCCGAGCAGATCAATGCGCACGCGAAGGAACATGGTTTCCAGGGCCAGGCCGAGCGATCGATTTCTTTCTTCGCGACCCGGCCCCCCAAGCAGAAAGTCGATCTCGACACGCTCCATGCCCAATGGGCAGAGCGATCGAAGGCTCACATTCCCGCGCTCGAAGCTGTCCGCGACGCCGCCGATGCGCGAGAGGAGAAGCATCTGGACGCCGATACTGCAACCGTGCGCCGCGCTGCGCTGTTCGGGCTTCGCCAGTCGGAGACACGCGAAGCGGTCAATAACCTTGGTCGGCTCATCCGCACCGGGCTCGCGTCGCATGTGGGCGATGTTCGGTTCCGAGACATTCGCCCCCTCTTCGAGGAGCATGAAGCACGGCTCAAGCTGCTAAAGACGAGAGAGCCCACCGGTGACCAAGTCCTTACGCGCGGCAGAACCTCGCGCCGCGCCGCGCGGCTCGAGATCGCGCTATCGACGCATATCTCGCTAAGCCTTGGCGATGGGGTTCCGCTTGCGTCGCGGGAACGGATCGACACGTCGCTGCGCGGGAGCATTCTCAATGATGACCAGCGACAGGTGCTCGCCGAAATCGCGATATCCAGTGACCGCGTCATGGGTGTTCACGGCGTCGCCGGCTCGGGCAAATCGACTCTCATCAAGCAGTTGAAGGCCGCGGCCGATCCGGGCTGGACCTTCATCGGATTGGCGCCGACCTCATCGGCGACCGCGAAACTCGGCCAGGACGCGGGTATCGACTCTCGTACCGTCGCCGCGCTCCTAGGCGGCGGCGGGCATGATATTACCGACCGTCATGTCCTGGTCGTCGACGAGGCTGGCCAACTCGGTAGCCGACAAGCGCAGCGGATATTGCAGATCAGCCACGACACCGGTGCGCGCGTTCTTCTTCTCGGCGACAACAAGCAGACCGGGGCGATCGAGCAGGGCAAACCATTCTGGCTGATGCAGAAGCTGGGCCTGCCGACGGCTGAACTGACGGAGGCGGTCCGACAGCAAACCCAGTCGATGAAGGCCGCGGTGGCGAGCGCGCGCAGCGGGGATTATGCCGCGTCACTCCAATCGCTCGACAAGATCGTCAGCGGCGAGGGCGCGGACAAACTTGCGGCTAACCTCGTCGCGGAATGGACGCGGCTCAAACCCGAGAACCGCGACAAGACCAATATCTTGGTTCTCGACAACGCGACCAGGCTGATCGTCAACACGCAGATCCGCGAAGTTCTGAAGCGGGAAGGGGCCGTTGCCGCCGAAGACGCGCGCATCGATATTCTTTCGCCCTCCGGTATGACCGACCAGGAGAAGCATTTTGCCCGGTTTTATTCGGGTGGCCAGGTCGTGACCTTCGCCCGCGACAATGCCGGGCTCGGTATCGCCGCCGGCGCCGAATATCGTGTCGACGGTATCGCACGCGATGCTCGCGGACGCCAGCTCGTGCGGCTTGTCGACGAGAAGGGTGGGACGATCCTCTGGAATCCCCGTCTCGGCCGCGCGTCGCAAGTCAATGTGTTCGTCGAGGACAAACGCGACATCGCCGCGGGCGATCGCATTCAGTGGCGGCTTGCGACCAGGGAGCTCGGCCTCAAAAATGCGGAGCGCGGGACGATCGAGCGTCTAGACGGGACGATCGCGACTATTCGCTGGGACCGGAGCGTCGAGCCGCAGAAGATCGACCTCTCCGTTCATCGCACCTGGGATTATGGCTACGCCGAAACTGTCTATTCGGCGCAGTCGAAGACCTATGACCGCGTCTATGTCCTTGCCCCGGTCGGATCGGGCCTCGTCAATGGCCAGAATTACTACACCGCCATCACTCGTGCTCGTTACGGCGTGAAACTCTGGACCGAGGACCGTGATCGCCTCGTGCAGAAGCTCGAGAAGCATTCTGGCGAAAAGACGTCCTCGCTCGAAGGCTTGGGACGTCTCTGGCGCGACAGCCACCACATCCGCGGCGCCCGGCTCGCTGAAAGTCTCGACCGGGCGCGCGAGCTGATGCTGAGCACGCGTGCGGATCGCGCCGAGCGAAGGGCCGAGCGCGAGCGCGAATGGAACGAGGTTCTGCGTCCGCCATCGCTTGCGGAAATGCTCGCGGGCCGCGCGAGAGACGGCATGTCGAAGCTCGATGCCTATCTGAACGGCATTCTCGCTGGCTCGACGAAGAGCCAGCGCGCGCAAGCACCGACTGATCCCGAGCCCGCAGAGCAACCGCATTCCCGACAGCAAGGACATGATCGATGAACATATTCCCGTTTCCACGGACAGCCGAACTCGCCAGCGCGCCTATCGGGGTCCGCGCTTCGCAAGGTTTGCGGTTTGGGGTGACGGCGGCCATCTTCACCTTGGCATTCGGCATCTCACTGCCGGCAATGGCTCGCGCGCCAGTCGCGACGGGCGATGCTGAGATCGCTCGCTGCATCCGCAGCGCCGCCCATGGCAAGCCGTGGCTCGAACGCACGCTTTGGGGTCTGCGCGATCAGGAAGGCGGCTGGATCGGCGCCGCTGTCGTCAACAGCAATGGCACTCATGATCTGGGGCCGTTGCAAATCAACAGCTGGTGGGTGCCCAAAATTGCGACGCTCGTGGGGCGGCCCGAAACCCATGTTCGGCATTGGCTCCAGAACGATGCCTGTTTCAATGCGGAGGCGGCGCGCTGGATATTCCTGTCGGGGCTCGCGGCGGCCGGCGATTATTGGAAGGCGATCGGCGTCTATCATAGCCCGACGGGTTGGAGGCAACTGCGCTACGCGGCGAGCGTCTCGCAGCATCTACGCAGAAGATTCGGCAGCCAAATATGGTGAGCGCGCAAGATAGCGATGACATGTGTGCAGCCCGCAAATTGCCCCCAGGCACCGGCTATTTGCGACAAATTATTCGAACCATGGCCCTCCCAGCGGATCGGAAAGACGACTTCGGGCTGTCCGAACCAGCCGTTGCACCCTCAGGCGATGAGACGAATTTTCTCGGCGCCAGCGCTTGGGCGCGATTGCATCTGGGAACAATTCCCTCGCGATCTCTTGTTCGCTGGCGCCGGCAAGTATTGCATCGCCGATACGAAGTTCCATTATCCACCTTGCAGCCCGCTGTTCGCGGGGAATCATTGACCTTGGTAAGCGGCCATTTTCAAACAGGGCGAGCAACTGTCGTAGTGCTTCCAGTTTTGGTTTTGCCGATCGTACGCCACTCAATTGATATTCAAGTCTTGCCGGGCCGCCGAGTAGCGAACCGCCATGCACGTCCAGCCTGACGATCCAGTGCCCGTCACTGAATAGCCAATGTTCCGTCTGGCTCGCATCAATTTCAACCGAGACGAATGACGCGAAGTCCCGAATATCGAACAGGTCACTCGAAGCCGCTCGCCGGCCGGTCAAGTGACTCCTCACAACCTTCGGGTCCAGTTTTGTGCTCCAGATCGGTCGCGCCACGGGAGATGCGAGAGCCGGATCGACCCATGCGACGAGGCCAACACATTTGGGCGCGTCTGACGGCAGTGTATCACGCGCGCTCCAAAGGCTGCGATAGAATCCGTTCCGCCGTAGCCATTCCCACGCGAACGCGCGGCGATCGCACCGCAACAACGCATCATATTCGCGAGGATCGCACCAGTCAGATGCTGGGGGATCGTGACGGCGCGGGCATAAGGTGCTGGGTCGGCTGGCGAAAATGGCATCGCGGCGCTGGGTTTTTCCTCCCGACGCCATCTCAGCTCATTCACCGCGGACAAACTGATCGCGAGAGAAGTGCGACGGCAAATGCGCGGCAGCTAGCTGCCGCGCATAGATCGATGGCTGGCGCACGCATGCAGCGTCGAACCGAAGATTTGGATTGTGTGAATTCAAGATCGACCCCGATAGGCGGCGCGCTCGGCGCGTCTGCGCAGTTCATCGGTCATCGTGATTGCTGATCACTACCCCCGGACTTTCCAGTGAGAATTTCCGGGGGGCGAACTTACTTTGCCCGACACTATCGCAAGGTTCGATGGTGCGCGGCATCCTGCCCGCTCGTCGGCACTCAATGGCTGATCGATGCATCCCACGACTGCGCGATCGGTGTCGGACAGGAAGGGGAGTGGGAAGGATGGAAGCGAGGACAGCGGGTTGCGTACCCGCTGGAGTCCTCGGCTGCCATCAAGGATATATTCCATGGACACCGTTCATCTTTGCGCGCTCCTCCGGGAACTGCGCGACCAACTCGCCGACGAAAGCAGGTTCTTGGGCGTCGTCAGCCGTCGCAGACGTCGACGTGAACTTCTCGCACGCGTGCAGGCCGTGCTTGCGGTCGATGCCGACGACACCGCTCCGTCAGGTCTCATTGAGGCGACCAGGCAGGCCTGGGCGGCCGAAGACCGCGTGCTCATCGCCGATCGGGCACCTTGTCGCGTCGATCGCGCGGGCGTGTGGATCGGCGCCTGGATCCGCGCCGCAACCGGCCCCGGCAGCCGTGAAAGCATCGATCCCGAGCGCTTGGCGGCCGCCATCGCCGCGCTGCCGCCTCTTGCCCGAGACGTGTTCACATTGTCCTCCCGCGGCAGCCTCGACTATCCGGCGATCGCCGCGGCCCTTGGCATTTCGGAGGATTTGGTTCGTCGCGAACTTGCCGCGGCGCTTGTCGCGATCGATCAGACTCTGACGATCCAGCAGCGCGATAACCCGTCGCCCATTGCCTGATGGCCCCCAGTCATGCAGGAAGAATTGTCATGCGCACGGACATTACGCACCTTCCCGCCCGCGGCCAGCGCGAACTCGAGGCCATCGTGCAGGCGATTTTCGAAGAATTCGAAGATGCCCACAAGCTCGCGAACGGCGAACGCAAGGCTGGCCGGATCCTGAAAGTCATTCTCTATGGCTCGATGGCGCGCGGCGAGGGGATATACGAGCCGCACACCGAGAAGGGCTATGTCTCGGACTATGACATCCTCGTCATCGTCAATCAGGTCGAACTTACCGATCACGAATATTGGTATCATCTCGAGAACCGGCTGGCGCGCGATTATATGGTTCTTCACCGGCTGCGTCATCCGGTGAGCCTGATCGTCCACACGCTCCAAGAGGTGAATAATAATCTCGCCGATGGACGCTTCTTTTTCTTGGACGTCGTCAAGGATGCGGTTGCGCTGTATCAATCGGACGACAGCGAGCTCGCGACGCCACGACCCAGGCGCCCTGCGGATGCGCTCGCGCTGGCACGCGAATATTTTGACGAATGGTACCCGAGCGCCGGCGAGTTCTTTGCCATGTTCGAAGCTGCTCAAAATCAAGGGTTTCGAAAGAATGCCGCGTTTCAGCTGCATCAGGCTACTGAGCGTCTCTATCACACGTTGCTGCTGACCTGCACGCTGTACACGCCGCACAGCCATAATCTGGAAAATCTCCGCAACCAGGCGAGGAAGGTCGACCGGCGCCTCGTCCATGTCTGGCCCGACGACGACAGGCAGTCGCGCCGCCGCTTCAGCCTCTTGAAGGACGCCTATGTCAAAGCCCGCTATTCGAAACATTATCGGATCAGCGCGGAAGATCTCGCATGGCTGGGCGAGCGCGTGCAGGAGCTGAGCGCGATCGTCCGGGAAATCTGCACCGAGAAACTGGCTGAGCTCGAACGCGCTGCCGCGTCAGAGTCGGGCAATATCTGATCCTGTGCCGGACGGTTGCCACGCTCAGGACCGGTGCTGAGCGGGCGCGGCGTAAATTCTGCTGTTGCAACGACAAGCTACCCTCGTCATGATGCGCGAAGGGGATGGGTGAACCCGTCTCCTGATCTACAAACGCCCGACTATGCGGGTCGGCCGTCACATCGTTACGCAATTGGCCTGCACACGGGCAATGCTGCGTCATGCTTTGCTGATCGGCTTTCAATTCCATGCCACCAAATCTTCAGACCTCGTCTCGGCGCACGCGGCGTTCTGCAGCGGGTATTGCGGCATGAACCGATCCGATAATGATCGCGCCCCTGTGCCGGAAACCGGCGAAAATGATCGGTTGATCGACCGGTTGTTCCGGTCGGAGGCGCCGCGCCTCGCACGCCTCTTCCGCCGATCGATCCGGAACCAAGATGAGGTGCACGACCTTGTTCAGGACACATTTGTCAATTTCGTCGAGGCGCGCCCTAGGTCTAAGGTGCGCACCCCCGCTGCCTATCTCCGCACGATTGCCCGAAGTCTGTTGTGGGAGCGCACGCGGCGTCCCCGCGCCCATGATCGAGCAAACCATGTCCCGGTGGACGAGGCCCACGAGTTGTGGGTCGATCCGGAACAGGAATGGATGATGGAGGCGTCGGATTTCATGCGCCGCTACGAGGAGGCGCTTTCAGAACTTCCATCGCGAACGCGGGAAGTATTCCGGCTCCATCGGCAGGAAGAACTGACCTATCAGGAGATCGCCGAGAAGCTCGGTATCACCGTTGACGGTGTCAAATACCATATGAAGAAGGCACTGCTCTATCTCGATCACAGGGTGAACGCCAATGGCTGAAACACATCGCTATGAGCAAGATCAGCTCCGCCGCGAGGCCGGCGAATGGTTCGTTATCATGAACGATGAGAATGTGAGTGAGGAAGACGAGCGGGAATTTAAGCGATGGCTCGCGCGTGGTGCGCTGCATCGCGCGACCTATAATCGCATCGCTGGCCTTCATTCCGCCGGCAAGCGCGTCGATTGGGAAAACCTGCCGCCGCCCAAGCCGGTGCGCGGGACGGCCAAACGCGTCTGGATCACCGTAATCGGATGCATGGCGCTCATAGGCTTCGTCGCATGGCGCGCGAGCGGAGCACCAGCCTTCTGGCCGGAAGCGGATACGACACAAATGGCGCAGGGCCACGCGGACGCATCGCTCCAATATTCGACCGAAGCTGGCGAGGTGCGCGAGTTTTCACTTCCGGATGGGTCTCGCCTGACCTTGGACGGTGACACCACGATCCGAGCATGGTTTCGATCTGGCGAGCGCCGTCTACGACTAGGCCGCGGCCGAGCGCGCTTCGATGTCGCGCACGAAGAACGTCCGTTTGTCGTTGACGCGGGCGACAGCGAGATCGTTGCCGTGGGAACTGTCTTTGACGTAGCTTTTCGCGACAAGCGCACGGTGGAGATTCATCTCCTGCGGGGCGCCATTGACGTTCGCCGAGCGCAGTCGGCAGGGAAGGCTGAACCGATCCGGCTCGAGCCAGGTGACGAGCTCCGCTATGCGATCGAAGGTTCGGGCAACTCGGCAAGTGTTCAAAAACGAGGAACGGAAGCCGACTGGACGGAGGGCGTGTCCGAAGCGCAGGAAGCGCGCGTTGCAGATCTCATAGCCAGAGTGAACAATCGATCAGCGACTAAAATCTACCTTGAAGACCCCGCCATCGCGCCGCGCATCGTGTCTGGGCTAAACGGGATCGATGACCCGGAATTGCTCGCTGAGAATCTGTCGAATCTTTACGATCTGCAGATAACGCGGAGCGGGAACCGCATTATTTTAGGCGATCCGCAGAAATAACGCTTCCTTCGACTACCCTGCGCAGCGTGCGCAACGCTCATACCCTGTAGGCACGGGCAAGAACTCGCCTGGCTGTACTGAGGGGAGAGTCCATGCAATTTCGTTACAGCGTGGCGGGCTTCGTGCTCGCCGCGACCACCAGCTTTGTGCCGGTTGCTTCAGCGATCGCTGCTGAGTCCGCCATCACCGCCAGCTATGATCTTCCTGCCCAGGATCTGTCTTCCGCGCTGAATACAGTGCGCCGAATTTCCGGCACAAACATCGTCTTCGACAATGAAGACGTCCGACAGCGAAAGGCGCCGCGGTTGGCGGGAAACTTCACTCCTGAGGAAGCCGTCAGGCGTCTGATCGAGGGATCCGGTCTGGTCGTCCGAAATACGAAAAGTGCGATTATAATCGGCCGGGCCGGTACACCGCGTTCTCCGGACCAAGTCGAGACAGCCGAGCAGGAGATCACCGTTACGGGATCGCGCATCAAAGGCGCGCGACTTGCATCGCCCGAGATCAGAATTGATCGCGGCGATATTCAGCGAGCCGGGTTTGGTGATCTTGGCGAAGCCGTGAGATCGATCCCGCAAAATTTCGGCGGGGGCCAAAACCCGGGGGTCGGGAAGGGCGCTCGCTCTGGTGCAAATACTAACGATAATGTGACCGGAGGTTCCGCCGTCAACTTGCGCGGCCTCGGAGCCGATGCAACGCTCACCCTTCTGAACGGTCACAGATTGTCTTTTGGGGGTTCGGCGCAGGGCATCGATATTTCCGGTATCCCGACTGAAGCCATCGAGCGCGTCGAAATCATTCCTGACGGCTCATCGGCGCTTTATGGTTCCGATGCGGTGGCTGGCGTCGTGAACGTCATTTTGCGGCGTTCCTTTGACGGCGTTACCGCTAACGCGCGCGTCGGCACGGCAACCGATGGAGGCGGCACTTCGCAGCTTTATCAGATCGTGGCTGGCAAGCAGTGGCAGAGCGGTAACCTGCTCGTCGCATATGGTTTTCGCCGAAATGAGGAGGTGGATGCAGAGGATCGGGACTATACCAACTATCTCCCGGAACCTTATCCGCTGATCAAAGGGCAGCGCGTGCACTCCGCGCTCGTAAGCGGGTCACAAAGCCTGTTCGATGATGTGCGCTTCAGTCTCGACGCTACCTTCGTGGATCGGGCCATGGACGGGAGCTACAACACGAATAACATCCTTAGCGTCTCCCATACGACCGATCGCTCGCTTTCGATCAGCCCGTCTCTGACCATCCCCGTCGATGACAACTGGTCGCTTTCGGTCGCGAGCACCTATGCGAGAAGTCGGAATCGGCGCCAAACCGCGTCGTCATCGAACGGCACCGTATTCCTCCGCGAAGACTTTTGTTACTGCCATTCGCTCCACGCCGTTGAAGCCTATCTGGAAGGCTCAGCGCTGTCGTTGCCCGCAGGGGATGTGCGGGCGGTGCTGGGCGCCGGCTACCGGAAAAATCGCTATCGCGTTCACGGGAGATCGTCGGCGAACGGAGATCAATTCGTCACAACTGGAGGGGATCAGAGCGATACCTACGCATTCGGCGAAATCCAGATCCCGGTCATTTCAGGGCTGAACGAAACGGCATTCGCAAAGGCACTGACGATCTCGGTAGCCGGCCGCTACGACCGGTACAATTATAGCGGTAGCGTCACAACGCCGAAGATCGGCCTGATTTACAGCCCAAATAATGCCGTCGACCTGAAATTCTCCTGGGGGCGTTCGTTCAAAGCTCCCACCCTCGCGTCCATTTATCAGACGCAATATGCGTACCTCCTTCCGCTGACATATTTTGGGAGGAGCGACGCTGCACCAGATGAATCAGCCCTCTATCTTGATGGCGGTTCCACATCATTGCGGCCGGAGCGAGCCACAACCTGGACTGCGACGGTCGCCTTTCACCCCAAGTCGTTGCCGGGGCTTAACGCGGACCTGTCCTACTTCCGGGTGAAATATATCGACCGTGTTCGCACTCCAATCGGGTTTTACCCCGAAGCACTCAGTCCGAATTATGCGAACTATGTCACACTGAATCCCAGCGAAGTGGCGCTCCAGGCAGCCATCAATGGCGCGTCCGGCGGCTTCCTCAATTATACCGCCGGGGCCTACGACCCGGCGTCGGTCCTGTACCTCATCGACAACAGAAATATGAATGTCGCGGCGCAAAAAATCGAGGGCGTGGATGTCAATTTGTCCTATCGCCTGGATCTGCACGACGGCGCGCTGGTCACAGCGTTGAATGGCAGTTGGCTTCGCAGCCGCCAGAAGAACGGATCAGCTTTCCCCTATTTTGACCTTGCCGGAACGATCTGGAACCCACCCCATTTTCGATCGCGCGCCAGTGTCGGTTGGGAAGGGAATTCCGCCGAAGCATTCGTCTATTTCAACTATATTGGAGGCGTCGAAGATCGTCGTGCGGCGCTCCCGATTGACGGGCGATCAATGTTTACCGTCGATCTTTCGCTCAGCTATCGAACGTCCACTTCCGGCGGCTTTCCGAACGGTTTCCGTATCGGTCTCAGCGTCGAGAATCTGTTCGACAAGCGGCCCCCCTATTTGGCGCCGGCACCCTTCACGGAACCCTATGACTCGACCAATTATTCCCCAATGGGGCGCTTTGTCGCGTTGTCGCTATCGCAGTCTTTCTAATGGCCCTCGTCATGGAATGCATCGCGCGGCGATCGGCGAACCGCGCGTTCACGTTAATTTTCCTTACTACCGCAGCGCTGCCGGGTGCGGCTTTCTCACAAGCTGCGCCGCTGCCACCGACGGCGCCCGCTCTGCAAGTTGTGGCTACGAATGCGACCGGCGTCGACTTGCAATCAGCGAGGGACACAAGCCCGTCATGTCCGACGATAGTTCCTCCGGTCGCATCGCAATCGATAGCACGAAGTGTGGAGGCGGATGATATCATTCGCCTCCGCGATTTCGGAAAGATGGATGCGTCTGAGGCAGACCCGGGCGGCTTTGCTGTGTCGCCCGACGGAAGATATCTGGCAATCCAGCTTCGACAGGCGGACCCCGTCTCCAACAGCTACTGCCAAGCCCTGCTGATTTATGATCTCGGCAATGTTCGAACTGCGCCGCGCATTGTCGACATGGGCGGCGACTACGTGCGCCGGACGATTACGCTCTACGGTCTCGAGGGCTTCCCCACCGGCACTCCGGAACCTTTGACGCCGAAATGGTCAAAAGATGGCAAGTGGCTGGCCTTCCTGAAACGAGAAGAAGGAATCACGCGACTTTTCGTGACCGCGCTGTCCGAAGGTGGCACGAGAAGTATCTCTGACGGGCGTTTCGACGTCGCCGACTTCGCCTGGTCAGATGACGCATCGCAGTTGCGCTATCGACAACGGGAAAATCACGCCGCTGCCATAGAACGACTGCAAACCGAGGGGCGAAGCGGTTTCCAATTCGACGAGCGATTTTGGCCGCTTGCCGAGCTCACGCCATATCCACGCGAGACACCTGCGGAAGTCGAACGTTTTGTCATGATCGGAGAGGCCGATACGTTCGGTGGGTCCGGCAGTGCATCACAGCAGGATAGAATGGCGGAGGAGGCAGGCCGCGCTCCGACGCGCAAAGGCGCCGCTGTTGCGATCATCGACCATCGACAACTCGCGGCGAGGGTCGGCGACAAAAATATAGTTTGCCAATTTAAGGAATGCGCCCGCGTCGCAGCGGCATGGACGGTTCCGGGAGCCGACGAAATTGTCTTCATGCGCCGAGAAGGGTTCGCCGCAGCGCGAACCGGCATTTATCGATGGGCTCTGGGTGAGAACAAGCTGACGAATATCCTCACAACAGACGACGCGATCCGCGGATGTGATTTTCAACTCCTTTTGGTTTGCGCCCGAGAAGCTTCTCTTCAACCCCGCGACATCGTTGAAATCGATCTGAGGTCGGGAAAAATCCATCAACTTATCGAGCTCAACCCCGAATGGATCGCGCGCAGGCTCGGAACAGTGACCCGCCTGCGTTGGACCAACAAATATGGAATCGAAACGTTTGGCGATCTCGTGCTTCCACCGGACGCTCGGCACGATGAGCGTTTGCCACTTGTTGTCGTGCAGTACAGCAGTCGCGGCTTTCTCAGAGGCGGAACTGGCGACGAATATCCGATTCAGGCTATCGCGGCGAAAGGCTTTGCCGTCCTGAGTTTTGACCGTCCGCTCGACTACCGGACCGCGATGTCTCGCGCCGGCCGATCGGTATCCCGACGGCACATCGCGAACGCGTGGACCGATCGTGCGAGCGTTCACGATTCTCTTATGCGCGGAATCAAGCTGGCGGCTGACACGCACCCGATCGATGCCGACCATATCGCGATCACGGGACTCAGCGATGGCGCGTCCACCGCGACATATGCGCTAATCCATGCCGATATATTCTCGCTGGCGCTCATTAGCTCATGCTGTGAAGACCCGAGCATTTTGGAGACCGGTGTTGGGGAAGCCTATGCGAGCATTTTGCGCACGAATGAATATCCACTGCCTTGGGAACAGCACAAATCGAGTTGGAAGCGCGTCAGTCTCGCGATGAACGCAAGCCGCGTGTGCGCGAAGATTATAATTCAGAGCGCGGATCGGGAAGCGCGCCTGGCCACTGCCTCCCTTCGGGCGCTGCGGCAATTCGGCCGTGATGTGACAATGTTCATTTTCCCCGATGAGTATCATGTGAAATGGCAGCCGGTTCATCGTCAGGCCGTTTTCAGACGAACGCTCATGGAACTCGACGACTGGCGGCGATTGCCTAAGGCGCGGTGTTCAAGGTGACTTGCGGCGATGCTCTGCACCAAGCCTCGACGTCGCACAGGCGGAGAATTCGTCCCATATCATTCACGCCAAATGTCAGGTCGTCCTTCAGCTGCTGTTCGATCATGCTGCGATCAAGAATACCCGCGCCGCTGAGTAGTCCGTCCATCAGCATTTCGCGAATGAGAACTCGTCGCTCGCGCAGCATCTGCAATTGAAACTGGCCGAGGCCTCCTTTTGAGATCCGCCATGCGACTTTGGCGGGAAGATCCCGCTCCATGGCTCGGCGGGCTATGTAACGACTTCGCCCCCGGCCGACCCAAAGCCAAGTCGGTATGCGTAGGCAAGTCTCGACAAGGGGCTGCGACAATAGGGGAAATATCCCCTTCATCAAATCGGAGCGCCGATAACCATTCATGTTATAGCAGCTGTTGTATAGTCCATGAACATGTTCAACCTTTCCGGGAAGCGGTCGGTTTTTTGGCGGAGGCCACGGCAGCCCAGGTGGCGATTCATTGGATGGAAGATCTTTGGAAAGAAATGCATCATTCGCGCGCCAGTTGGCGTGGTGCTTGCCTTTCCATCCCTTCCTGATCGCCTTCCAGCCGAGATCCCACGCGTTGCACTGATTTGCACGCGCCACCTCAAAGACGGTTCGTGCAAAATTTGGACTCGGACCTTTCGCTCGAAGGGTGTCCGCCGCGGGTCCGGAACTCTGCAGATGGCAGAATACGGCGTCGCCGCCCTGACCGTTGACAAATGTGTCGATCGACCGGTCCGTTGCCATTTCGAGGGAGATGCGATCGGTTTCTTGAACAAAGGACCGCGAGTGGGGTCGGGGCAAGTGCGGCCGCGCCGAATGAAGAAGATCTGGTCTTCGATGATCAGGCGCACCCTCGTCCAGGGAGATATGTAAGTGGCTGGCTACGCTTCTTGCAAAATTCCTCTCGTCCCCATCGTTTCCTTCGCTGAACATCGTGATCGCGTGAATTTCACGCCCAGCAGTGGCGGACCCCGCCGCGATTATCGACGAATCCAAGCCCCCTGAAAGATCGAGGGCGTAAAACCGTCCGCGCGGCATCTGCGCTCCGATGCAGCGAAGAATTTCCCGGCGAACAAGTTCCATGGCTTCATCTGGATCGGTGATCAGGACGTCGGGATTGGTGAACTTCCAAGGGTCCCAGTGAAAACTGGCCTCAAGCGCCCGTGGGGCTTCAAACTTGATCGATTCTCCACACCTGATCTCGGAAACTCCGGAGAGGCATGTGGATGACATGCTGAGATTATCCCAAATCAGATGTCTGGCGACTGATTCCCAGTTTATCGACGGCGGGCGCCTTGCCATTTCCAGCAATAGCCTTGTGTCCGAGGCAACAACGAGGACTCCGCCCTCGACTATGTAATAGGCATTGATGCTACAGAATGGGGATCGTTCGCAGGTGATCACGCCGTTGGGCAAACTGGCCAGGACGATATAGGAACCCCAATATTCATTGTTCAAATGGCCGCCTCGATACGCCGCCGTGACACGCGCCCCTTCGTCGATGTTCTTTCCAAATGCGCGCGACGGGACATGCCGGCAGAAGACGTCGCCAACGACGACGCCAGTGCCATCGGTGAGGTGGTTGATTTCCAACCCGCTGTCGGAATAGACAACAAGGCGTTCGTCACGATGGGTCACGCTCAGCCCCGACTGATGAGCTATTTCATCCAAATGTAGGTCGAGGGCGCATGGGACCTGGGTCGGCGAGCTGACGGCTAAGAATCTGCCGATCATCGCACTGCTCTGATAGGTTCGAAGGGGCCGACCATTTCGATCGTATCGTTGAGGATGAGGTCATCATCCTGAAGCCAGCAATGGGCTTCGAATGGATGAAGCCGAACACCGAAAACCAGTGTGCTCTCATACCCGTTTTGGGCCAAAAGATGCTGAAGGCCGATTGAACGGAGCAGGCAGCGATCCCTCCTGATCGCAAACCGTTCTACATATTCGAATGCTGATATCAGACCGCTGCGGTTTGACGCCGGAGGGCCTTCTGTCTGGGCGATCATGTTATTGCGTTGCACCCACCACAGCAATTCATCGAATCCGCGCAGTGCAATGGTGAATCGTGCGCTGGCGAGAGATCTGAATGCCGATGCAATTTGCCGGCCGGATGGCGAACGCATATCGAATTCCGCGGAATGTTCACGAGCTGGGCGAGTAATTGCGCAGCAGGAACTACGGGCTCCTTCCGCATTGGAGTTCAACCAGTGGCGATCCTCAATCAGGCGCCGAAGGCTCGGTTGCAGTGAATCAACGTCTCCTCTTCCGAGGGCAGACGCAGCCTCCTTTTCCAAGCGTGAATATCGATTTGCGAGGACATCCAGAAAGACGACCTGACCATCGATTTCGCAGCTCGAAACCCACGAAGGAAGCATGAGTGACGCCTTAGCGGAAAAAGCCGGCCGGGAATTTATCCATTCCCGGCCGGCCATTGATCAGTCGACGACGATGCCGAGCGGCTGGCGCGGCTGCACACCGTCCGGCGCGATGTTTTCGTTCGACCCGTGGGTCTCTTCGGTGACGGTGCCGAGGTCGATCAGTTCAGCGTCGCGATAGTTCGGTTCCTTGTCCATGATAGTCTCCTTTCCCGCCGCACAAATGCGACACCGAAAGAATCCCAGTTTCAGAGGATATATCCAAACATATATGTTCTGAATCTGAAGCTATATATGGAAGGGGCGAACCCCGGTATCGGCATTCTTGAGGCCGCCCTAGGTAAGTCCACTCATGATTTCAGGAAGATTACGGATACGGCGTCGATGATATGCGACTACCGATCGCCTGATTGACTGCCTGTTTCCGCGTTCAATCTTCCCGAGCAAAGCATCGAATTCGCGGCGCAAACCGCTCAATTTACGCTCTTCGGCGCGCCGGATCCGACGCATTCGATCGTTGAGATTCCGGACCAAATGCATGAAAAAGACGTTCTGGGTCACCTGGGAGATCGAGTCGAAGAGTAGTTCAATCGGCGGCGGCGCGCCGAGCTCGTCCTGTTGATTAAAGTCATGGGAAACAAGGAGACTGCTCCGGCACGAGGCGGCTGTGAGCATTACATATTGGCTCAGAATATAGAGGTGGCGAGCCGCATTCTCGTCGAGCGACGGTATTTCAAATCCGCCAGTTACCGGCATGTCGAGTAAAGCTTCGCCGACGAGCCGCAACATCGCCTCGCGGACCGGAGTCGCGCTCATTCCATATCGATCAGCTAGTTGTCCGATATTGATTCGCCCAGACGCGATACGACCTTCAATGAGATCGAGTTTAAGGCTGGTGTAGGCTCTTTGGCTAAGCCCGTGATCTGCGCTCATCTTCATACACTCCGAGTTCGAGCGCCCGTGCGCCAGTCGCGGACATGACCGATGCTTAGTGGAGTCTCGGACTGAGCATTGTGGTCAATCCCGGCGTGGAATGGTCGCCACAGAGCCCCTCCACGGTTCGCGCGTCGGCGACGATGCGACGAATCAGTCAGGAACGCGGGGCGGGTGTGATCGTCTTCGCGCGCGAAGATGCGGCGCGATGTCGCTGATGAGTCCAAGCATATTCCTGGAGCCCGTCACGTGTCCTGCGGTGATGTCGCCGTGTCCCAATGGCGAGGATTGCGACCATTGGATAGGCGATCTTACCTACGATCCACCAATAGGCGACGGGCAAGATCTCGGGATTGTATGCCGTGACGCCGTGTGCCGCGACCGCAACCAACTGAAAGGCTGCCAGCCAGATCGGCCAGAATCTGTCTGCCGCCCCGGCGATTGCCGAAAGCGCCAGCAGGAGCCCGAAATCGATAAGTAACATTTCCCATTCGACGTCGCGATAGGATGGATTGCTTAGTCCGGCCCAAAAAGTTCCCATCGTGGCGATGACCATGCAGATCGACGCAGTCCTTTCCGGGGCTCCGCCTCGCCACTGCGCATAGGCAGAGACGAGGAAGAGCAGGATCATGAATGCCACAATGACGATCACGAGCAGCGGCCCCCTTGGTCAGGCGGCCAATTCAAGGGGCGTCGCGCCGCGCGCGCTTGGGCGCTTGACGACATCCCCGAAAGCTTCAGGATCAATGCCCAGCTTTTGTGCCAGCACTTCAAGCTGTCGATGACCTTCGGCCATGTAACCGAGCGCTCCGGTAACCGAGAGCTGCGCGTTGGTCAGGGCCGACAATATCTGATGTCCGACCAGCGGCGAAAGATTTTGGTGCGTCTGCGCGTCGATTGCCGCAGTGGCGAGCCGCCCGCCTTCCGCGAAAATCTGCTGCAGCAGTTTTTCGTAGCCGAACAGCGATTCGGTCAGATGCTTGATGCGCTCTTCATCGTCGGACCTTCTATCCGAGAAGCCGGGAGAGGACGTCGAGTCCGACGGCGAGCATGCCGAAGCCGACTGCAAGCGCGATCGCAAGGAAGACGAGCCAGAAGTAACGGAGGTACGGGTCGAGGTCATTTGCAGATACTCCCATGGTTCGTAGAGGAAGCAACCTGACCCAGGAGGTGGGCGGTGGTTCCGCCTTCTCCGGTGGCTCATCGGCCTGGCCGGTGCCTACCCCCGTATTCTCCAACTGCATTTTGCGGGGGGTCATCGCGGCGTCTTCGAAGGCGTGGAAAAGTTCCGCTGCGTGCCGGCGATTGCGGGCGCGCAAAATGGCGACAGCCTCGCTGATGTAAGTGTCGACGGTGCCGACGCCCAGACCCAATTCGAGGGCGATTTCCTTGGAGGTCTTGAGCCGATAGACATGGCGGAGGCACTCGCGTTGGCGCGGGGCCAAGCGTTCGCAGAGAGCGATGCTCGGCTCTTTTACATCACTAGCAGACAAGTGCGCGCTGCTTGCCATCAATGGACGGCAAGTCCCTTACGCTATCTAAAACAGCACCTCTTTTTCTCGACCCGAGCATTGCTTTCCGACGGATTCTGCAAGCGGCTCCCCGTGCATTCCGTCAACAGAGCCGGTTCCCGACTCTCTCTGAATTTCAACTTAACACGGGAGTAGGCGGACCGGAATTTTCAGGCAACCCTTGGCAACGATTTGCTTTTCTTCACCGAGTATCTCGTATGGGTGCTCTGCGATAAGGTCCGGTTAGTGAAAATCATGGCTGCGGATACGGAGGATTTCATCTTGTTCGGGGGTCGTCCGAACGGCCGTGACGCCGATGTGCGCCCGCGCGGCGCCCATGTCGGATCGCGCGGATCGGGGCCGCCGCCATTCTTCGCCCCGTCACCGCGGCCCGGCGCGACCGTGAAATCCATCCGTGCGATCGACCGCAGCATTTCGTCGTGATCATTGATGCGGTCGCAGATGATATGCATCGCCGGCGGCAGGCGGTCGGCGGATTGCCGCTCGTGCTGCCGCGCAGGGACAGTCCGCGCCGATGAGGCAGCCCTCCGATGCGGTTACCTCGCATCCGAATCCTGCGCCGGAAACTAGAACGGATAATTGATCCCGCGACCATAGTCGTGATCAAAGGTCGGCTTGCTATCGGCGCCATAGCGCGGCGCCTGTTCGAGAACCTTCTTGTCGAGATCGACGACATAGCCGCCCTGTTCGGTGTCGTAAGTCAGGACGTCCCAGGGCAGCGGATAATAGTCGCTGCCAAGACCGAATAGACCGCCGAACTGGAGGACCGCATATTCGACGCGACCTTAGCGCTTGGTGACCATGAAATTGTAGATCGGTCCGAGCTTCTCGCGGTCGCGGTCGCGGTCGAGTCCCGCCTGGCGCTTCGCAATCGCCCAGCGCCTCTGCTTGCGCCGAGTTTCCTTAGGCTCCCCAGTCGACCACGCGAGCGATAGCGAACTCGGCATCGTCACGGGCTCTGCGTCGATGAAGTCAAAGCGGCCCTTTGCCGTGCTCTCACAGTTTCGGCCGATGAGATGGAGTCGTCTCGGCTGAAGGGACGCCGGCTCTGGCGCCGACGAGGCGCTAGATATCAGGCTCGGTTCCTGTGATCAGCCTCAGGCATTCCCGAACCGTGATAATCCGCGCCCCGCCGTGGCGCCCGAGACTCAACAAGTCGGCCTTATCGCCGGTGATCAAAAGTTCGGCCATCCCGGCCTCAATCGTCGCCAGAAGATAGTTGTCCCAGGGATCCGGGCTGACGGACACGTCGGGCAGATTCTCTATAACAATGGCGCTGCCCTTGAGTTCATTGACGAGTCTGCCGACAACGGCTGGATTCAAGCGAGCCCGCAGTTTGGGATAGCGCGTACCGCGCCGAATTTCCTCTAGCTGTTCAGCAGAGGTGATTAAGGTGATCTTGCCTTGGCACCACAAGGCAATCAGGTGAAAGGGAAGCGACCGCCCGTGCAAAAGGGCGCTGACAAGCACATTGGTGTCGATGACAACGCGCATTGATCAGTTCCGACGCGCATCCGCAATCGCTTCATCGATCAACTGGCTCATCTCTTCCGGCGAGACGTCATCGAAACCGGCGCGGGCCTCGGCGAGCGTAAGATCGAGCAGGCGCCATTTCACGGACTCTTCAATGAAGCGCGATAGGTCGCCCTTTTTCATTCCGCGCTGAGCTAGGTATGTGCGGACATCAATGTCGGTTTCGGGCGCGACATTGACGGTCCAGCGCGTCGCACCACCCATAATCAAAAACTCCTCATGGACGCCTATGCGGATAAGCGCTGACCATCTTTTACGCCAAGATTCGATTCCGACATATGCGCTGGATCGACTTTACCACAGGGGGGCTCGATTTTAGCCTACCCGATTTTCGAGCCTCTGCACGGAACACAATAGATCGCAGCATCCACCTCGGCGCCGGACGTTCCGGCTCTCCACGTCAAACTGACGCGAGGCGCAAACGGACGCATGGCGACGCGGATCGAACAAGATGATCCACCGTTCGATGTCGAAGCTCGACGACTTGGCCTTTGCCGTGAACTACTTGTCGAACGGCAGATCATTGCGCGGTACCTCAAGAAGCAAGACTGGAGCCATGCGGGCTGGATCATGCTACTGGAACTCTATGTCGCGGATACGGTCGGTAAAGGGCTGCCGGTTTCAAGCCTAGGATATGCGAGTGGCGTTTCGGTTCCGACGGCGACGCGGCAGACAACTGAGATGGAATCGCGGAAACTTGTGGCTCGCGAGCGCGATCCTCACGACGGGCGCCGAACGAACATCGCCCTGACCGCTCGCGGTCGAGCGACCCTGCGGTGCATTCTAGACGACTATGCGAAGTCCCGGGCGAATGTGCCGCTCCGATAGAATCTGATTGGCCGCCGCGTTCTCGATCGTCCAGAACACAATCTATCATACCTAAGCGAGGGACGGGGAATCCGGCCTCAAGTCCAAGGGAGGAGGAGGGAAGCTGACGTTGGTGTGAAGTTGCAAATGGGAACAGGAGATGGCTGGATGCTCACCGGATCAGGGAAGGCAATATGTCCATTTCCGGAAACTCTTTCGATTCCTTCAATCGGCATCTTCTGATAGGCTGCCGACCGAGAAAACCCATGCAGGCGAGCCAACCTTCCAACGTATCAACAGCCGAGACCGCGCGGCCGCCCGTTGCGCGCAATTGGCTCTGGAAGCCTTGGTACGCGAAGCTCTGGTGGGCGGCGATCCCGGTCTACTGGACAGGCGCGGTGGCCTCGCTGAAGGTCCCGGCACTGGCGGAGTTCTACACCAGCGCTCTCGCAGGCTATCTCAACATGCTGTTCTTTCCGCCGACGGCACTACTGGTGCTTGGTTTCGGGTTCGTCAAAGCTTGGCTCGACAGGCCGCTATCTGGCGAGCCTCTCTCGGACGAGGAAATCGGCGAACTCGAGCAGATGAGGATGGAGGACGAGCACTGGGAGCGTCTTGGGCGACCTCATTGGTCGGTCGACATCTATGATCCGCGCTCCGGCGGACTATATATCGGCAACCCACTCAGCCTTCAGCACCCTGGACGTCGAGATTAGCGCTTCTTGTAGCTGCTATCTCCGTCGAATGGACCATTTGCTAGGTCGGTCGAAAATCGGCCACTGCTCAAGATCGAGGATTGTTCGAGCGACGTCATCGGTCCAGTAATATCGGCGGTTCCACGTGCGGAATCGGCTTGCCCAAGGTAGCGATTTCGCAGCCCCTCGGGGCCAAGCACCTGACGGTTCAGCTCGCTCGTAAATGTCATTTCAGGGTTTGCAGAGCGCGCAGCCGCCCGCTCTGCGGCGGATATCGCCTCGCGTACATCATAGTTTACGATATCGAGCGAGGCCCGAGCTGTCTCGTTACTCGTGCCCATGTCGCTGCTGCTATATCCCAAGCTCCCGCCGACGCTCCCTGACGTTGCTGTCTGTGATCGTTCCTTACCCTTGGCCGGACCACCACGCGACGCATAGTCACTGCTTTGGGCACTTGCGCCGACATTGCCGCCAACCGCAGTTCCCATTGAGATTTGGTCTTGCGCCGAGCGAGATATAGCCCGCTGCCATCCCGTCTGGGCCATGATCGCCGACACGTCGCGTTGAAGCGTATCCGCAACCTGCGGATTGAGCCGCCACTCGCCGTTGCGGTCCATTTCGAAGCCACCGCGCAGCCAGTTCGCCATCATCGCCTGACCCTCGGGTCCGCTGCTTAGCATGTTTTCGATGGTATCGGGTCCGGCTTGCTTGCCGGCCTCATATTTGGTGCTGGTGTCGCTGCGTGCGGACTGCGTGAACCCGGTGCTGCTCGACACGAGCAGGTCGTTGTCCGCGAAGCTGAACCGGGCGCGGCCTCCCTCGGCGATCGTGCCATATTGGCTGTCGTTGATGAGGCCTGCGGCGCGGAGCTGCCGCGCGACGTCGGGCGAGACATTGAGATTGAGATCGCCATTCTGCGCCATGGCGAGCTCGCGCTTGGTCATGTTGATGCCCTCGCTGCGCAGCAGCCCCTGCATGCGTGTCAACCGCTCATTGTCCACGATCCGCGTCAGCCGCTCGTTGCGCGCACGATCGGCAATTCCGGCCGCGCCACCCTCGGCCATGTCGACCTGGTTGCCCGCCGTGCGGCTCAGTGCCTGGATGAAGGCGTCGAGCCGGGCCGCCTCGCGCGTCGATACGCCGGCAGCCGCCGCACCTTCCGCAAACCCGAAATTATCGCTCTGCCGTCGCTGCTCGCCGATGCGCGCGGCGCCGCGCACGCCATCGTGGCCGACTTCGCGCTGGGCATCGAGCTTGCCCGAGCGCTCGGCAAAATCGTAACCAGCGGCCTCGCGCGTGCGGCCATAGACGCTCGTGCCTTCGCGTGCCGCCTCGGCGGTCGCGCCGTCGGCGGTGCCGAGCTGGACCGAGGCGTTATAGGTTTCCAGCGCACGCATGACCTGCGCCTCATTGCGGCCCGTCGCGCGGGAGAGGGAGGTAATCGCCGACGAGCGCGCCTCGCCCGAGAGGGTGTTGATGAAGCCGATGCGGCGCGAGGTTTCGTCGATGGAGAGGCCGAGCATCGACGCGGAATTGCGCTGCCCCTCGTTGTTCCCGGTGCGCCACGCCTGCTCGGTCGCGACGTTGCGGCGTTCGATCCCCGCGACATTGTCGCCCGCATAGTCGCGTCGGCCTTCCATAGCGCCGACGTTGACCTGCGCAGCCGTGAGATCGTTCCGCAGCATTGCCTCCTGGTCGTACGTGTTGGCGATCAACTTCGCGAAGGTCGGGTCGGCCGATGCCTGCGCGATCACGGTCGAGGCCTTCAGCGCAGCGTCTTTCTGATCATAGCCATTGCGCTCGAAATGCCGCTGCGCGCCCCGCATCATCATGTCGTAGGCGCGCGTATCGCCGAAGGCTTTCCACTGCACCATGTTCTGCGCGAAGCCGGCGAAGGCGCGTTCGCCCGCCTGGCCCGGCCCAAAATAGCTCGTGCCGAGACTACGTAGCGCGTCCTTCTCGGCGAAATTGTGGATCGCCGACGTCGTCGCATTGGCGCGCACCGCTGCGGCCGTCGCGGGATGAGTGAGGTCGCGGCCGACGAGGGCAGGGGCGAGCCCCCCGAGCTCGCGTGCGGCGTCCGTGACGCCGAGCCCGAAGCCGGTCGCTCCCGGCGCGCCAGGCGTGCGATCGCTGAGATAGCCACCTGCGGCGCCGAAGGCGCGATTGGTACCGAAGGTAGACCGCTCTCCGAAGTCGCCGAAGCTCGACGCCGCACTGCGCCGTGCGGTCGTGCCGGTCGCCGAGGCCTGCGCCTCGAGCGCCTGCGCGCGGCCTTCATGCGTCATGATCGGGGTGGCGGCCGCGGTGCCCTGGCCCTGCACGCCGAGCGCGCCGCTGGTGAAGGAGGTGAACACATTGCCCGAGAAGCGGAACACGGTGAAGACAAAGGCGCCGGCCAGCCCGGCGGCCGCGGTGCGAAAGCTTCCGAAGATTGCGAGCGCCTTCATCGCCGAACCTGGCGCCAGCATCCAGGCGTTCGCCGCGACATGGTTCGAGCGCATCTCGGCAAGCACGTCCATCGCGCGGCCGAGCGTGAGCTGGTAGATTCCGGCATCGATCACGCCCCACATGGCGACGAAGACGAAGAGGCCAAGCGCGAAGCTCGCGACGCGCAGGTTGATCGGGGTCAGGATGAAGAGCAGCGCGATCGGCATCATGAACAGCATGATGCCGAAGACAGTGGCGCGGATCGTCGGCATCCATTCGTTCGCCGTCGACATGGTGGCGAGACCGCTCGAGACGACGGCACGGTTCGCCATGACGCGCGCGGCGGTCGCAGGGCTATCTTCGAACAGCACGTCGCCGACGGCGTTGCCGAGGTTGATGTTCGTCATCAGCTGCTGGAGCGTCAGCGGCGTCGCGAGCATCTTGTCACCGAGCGCTCCGAGGTTCGACCGGCAGCGCTGGAGCTGAGCCGCGTTCGAGACGTCATAGCCGGTGCGCTCGCAGACCTGTTGACTGTAACCGTGGAACAGCGACGGATCGGAAAGCCGGTCCGAGATATGCGTCCAAGTCTCGGTGCAGCTCACCGTTGTTCCGCCCTTGTCGGTGGCAGTGAAGACGGTGCTGAAGGTCGCCGGCCCAGACATCGCGGCAAAAGCCGCGGGAAGATCGTTCGTGGTACGAAAGAGTTGATCGTCGTCGATGCCATAGGCGGGAGAGACGCGCGCGACGGGATAGCATTGCCGGACATAATCCTTGATCGTTGCATCGAGGAAGGTGTCGGTCATCGGCCCTCGCGGGCTAACAGCGTTCAGGAACAAGTCAAAGCTGTGACCACCCGCACCGAACTCGAGCTTGGCATTGGGGTCGATCGTATTATCGTCGATCGTCTCGGCGATCGCCCGCTCCATCATATTGGTGACGCCCGCGACGAGAACGATCAGGTTCGGGACGTCGCCAACGGGCTGATAGGCGTTGCGGACCCGGTCGTAGACATGGACGGTGCCCGTGGTCGCAACCATGCCGACGAAAAGCCCGATGCCGACGAGCGTCTGAAAGCCGAAAGCGACGATCCCCATGCCGTTGCCGCGCACGCTCGCGAGTAGCGCGCCGAGCGCGATCCCGGCGACCGCGACGATGAGCACCAGCGTTTCGTAGCGCGGATCGGCAAAGATCATCGAGACGAGCCGGAACGCGTCGACGGTCTCGTTGAACCCGTCATAGGTGTGGAAGCTGGTTTCGAGCGCTAGCGCAGCGGTCGGCACGGTGGCGGCGAGGGCGGCGATCAGCGCGGAAAGGAATCGGGAGCACATCGCGATCAGCGATTGCGGTTAGCGGCGGCACCGGCGGCGTCGCGCGCGTCGCGGTCGCGCTGGCGGACGAGCCCGGCATAGTTCGCCGAGAGGTTGGCCTGGTTCAGCGCCGCCATATAGGACTGGCGCATCTGCGCGCGCTGGCGCAGCACTTCCTCGCGAAGATCGCGCAGCTGCTCTATCCCCTTGGTGAGGATGCGCGTCTGGCAGATATTGGCATTGCCTGCGTCGGCGGCACCGGCGGCCGACGTGCCGCGCTCGGCATTCGACAGCGCGAAATCGATGCTGCGAGTGAGATCATTGAGCATCTGGTAGGCGAGGGTCAGGGCGACCAGTTCGTCGGTATCGCCGATCACGGCATCCTCGACGCCTTCGCGCACGCCCCATTCGAGCATCCGGTAGATGGGGAGCGTCTTCACATTGGCGACGAACTGGCGCTCTTCGGCAGTCAGCGCGGCGCGGGTGCGGATCTTGGTCGCGATCGTCTGCATCCGTTCACGCGCGAGGACGAGCGCGCCGCGGCCCGGCCCGTCAGTCGCGCAGTCAGCGCTGGTCGGCGGGACGTTGAGCGACCGGGCCTGGACACGTCCGGTCAGGAAATCCTCGACGCCTTCGGTGTCCTGACGCGGGCAGGCAGGGATGGCCGAAAAGAGCGGCACCTTGTCGGTCGCGTCCCAACGCATGTAAACATCGCCGACCCGCGCACGCATCACGCTGGTCCATTCGCTGGCGCCGACGCGCGCGGCGGCGTGCGCGAGCAGCGAGCCGGTGCGGAAGATGTCGGTGACCTCGCGCGGGCAGTTGGCGAGCGCTTCCTTCAGATCCTCGGTCGGATTATTATTGTTCGCCTCAATCTTCTCGCGGCTTTGCTGATAACTTTTCGCATAACCCTGCTTGATCGAGCGATAGCCGGTCATCTCCTCGATGATCCCCGACATATTGTCGTCTCCTCGAGCGATCTGAACCATGCGGTTCGCAAGGCGGCAGTCGTTGACCTGGATCGAGTTCAGGAAGTTGGTCGCCGCCTCCATCTTCGAGATGATGTTGCCCATCTTCTCGTCGAGGGTTTCGAGGAGATACTGGAAGGCGACGGCGGGCGCGGCCTGCAGGATGCTCTCGAGCTTCTGGACGAGATAGTCGGGATCGAGAAACGACATGCCGCCGAGGAACATGTCGATGCCACCGCAGCCCGCGCGCACCTTGGGCAGCGTCACGCTCATCAGATAGTCGTTGTGGACGTCGACGCGGCCCGAGAAGCCGCCCGCGGTCACATAACCGCGCGCCTGGTCCTCGAAACTGCCGGGCGACGTGTAGGTCACATTGTCGAACCAATGCTCGGCCCAGCTTTGGGCATAGGCTCCCGGCGCGCCGGCTCCGCAGGTTGACAGGATGAGGGCGATCATAATGGCGCGGCGGCCGCCAAGCGAGGACATCAGCGTTCTTTCTCAGGGGCGGGATGTGGCAGGCTGAACCCGCTCAGGGTCGCTTGTGTTGACCTCTCGCGACAAGGGCAGAGGCACGTACGCGCCTCTCAGAGGCAAGGTCCTTCCGCCAATATGTCCCACGCGAAATGGGCCACTGCCATGTCGATCATCGCCTCGTCCCATGTTTCAGGGTCGGCAAGATGCCGTGATGGATTGCAAACGCTTTCAAAGGTTCGTATGTGTATGATCTAAGAAAAGGATACACATCATGCGGACCAACATCGTCATCGACGATAATCTTATGAGCGAAGCTCTCCGGGCAACGGGCCTCAAGACAAAGCGTGAGGCCGTTGAGCTCGGCTTGCGGACGTTGCTTCGGCTTCGCAAACAGGACGAGATTCGGAAGTTTCGGGGTAAGCTCGCTTGGACGGGCGATCTTGATGCCATGAGAACCGACGGGTGATCCTCGTCGATTCCAGCGTCTGGATCGATTATTTCCGGGGCGATGCCACACCGCAGACGGAACGATTAGACGCATTGCTAGGCGCCGAGCCACTGCTGACCGGCGACATCATTCTGGCTGAAGTCCTGCAGGGTTTCACCAGCGACCGCGACTTCAACGTCGGGCTGAGATTGATGGGGTCTCTCGACCAGATCGATATCGGAGGTCGCGATATCGCGATCCAGGCGGCCCGAAACTTTCGGGCACTACGCGGCAAAGGGGCCACTATTCGCAAGACCATCGATACGCTTATCGCCACCCGTTGCATAGAAGACGGGTTAGCACTGCTCTACAGCGACCGCGATTTTGATCCTTTCGTGGAACATCTCGGACTCTCGTCGGCCATGTCGGACGCACGCCGATGATGTGATCCCTGCAAATCTGGATCGTAGCTCCAGATTTGCAGGGATAAGTCGTTGCTCGATTTCGCTTCTTCGCCCTGAACGGATATCCAACCGGAATAAGCTCGAAGTTATGGCTTTGCTCGGCGTTGCGGTGAGATGTCCGGCCCTTGAGCAACAATTCCCGTGAATTTCGAAAACGCCCGGACCCCGGCTTGCAGGGCGCATGCCGGTCAGTATCTTTACGGCGAGATATAAATTGCGCGCGATATTGGGCGCATGATTCGGTGCCAACGGCAATCGGAATGATCCGGTTCGTATCGTTCACCGGTCGGACTCATGCGGCCGGGTATCCGGATTCAGGATAGGCTGTTTCGCTGAAGCTCGTCCGATCAGGTCTCGACTGATTTCTCGGGAGTGGGCAACGAGATTGCGCGTCTTTTCGCGAAGCATGAGCTGGCCAATAATCCCTTCAACATAGGCGGGATTCGTTTTGTTGATGACTGCCAGAGCCGTTTCGCACCTCGCGCGGCCGCAATGCTCAATAGCCCCGACTACATAGTCGGGTCCAAAATGCTCGGCGACCGCTGCAAGGTCGAACATATCGCGCGGCTGGAAACTCCAACCGCGATAGAAGACCTTTTTAGCGATGATTTCCGCTGGCGTTTCAAGCGCGATGGCGTGACCTTGAACGTCGTGCGCTCGTGTTGGATCTGGAATGATGCTGTCGCAGCAGATGAAATCAATTTCGCCCAGATCGTGATAAGCAAGCTTCAGCATATCGGTGCCTGCCTGATAGCTGTCAGGAGCGTGATCGAGTTTGATGCCTTGCGTTTCCGGATTGAGAAATGGGAGGATTTGTGGATCGTCCAGAAACAGGTCGATGTCGTGACTTTCACGATGATCGATCTGCAGCATCAGTGCGGTTCCGCCGCCGAAGCTCCACTGAGGCGCGAAGCCGTTCGCCTTCCTGAAATGGTCAAGAATATCTACGGCGAGATTGAAAAGGACCGGCCATTCGCTCGGCCGCTTTGCAGACACGGCGTCAGGCCGCCAGCGGTAGCGTGTAGCCCGAAAGTTCGGAGATTTTATCGGCGACTTGGCTCGCTTGACTTGCGTCTACGCCCATCGCTGCCATGAACTGTTCCTGGACGTTCAGCGGCACTTCGGAGAAGAAAGCGAAAACCGGCGCGTTGCAGTCAATCGCGCTCTTCAAGTCGACGATCATGGCAGCAAGCTGATGTGCGGAAACGGCCGCCCCATAAGGGGCGTTCACCGTCGTCAGCACTTGAGTTACAGCGTTTGCCATCATTCCACTCATAACACGATCCTGTTTGGATCGTTGTTTTCATATAGTCGCGAGCGGTTATCAAAACAAGAATCTCGCTCAGGTCGCGTCCTACGCCCGACGCGAGGCAATAATGACAAGACCAGATTCAGCTTATGAAGCATGCATCATGGCTTTGATGTTTCAAGCAGATTCCGCGCCAGAGCTAAGAAAGTTCCGTCCGGCTTATCGCGACGGGCCCCCAACGATTCCAGTGAATTTCGAGAGTGCGCGGACGCCTACCGCTGGGCGAACGCCCGTCAGCATCTTCGCGGCGAGATAGAGGTTGCGCGCTAAATTGGGCGCATGATCGGTCCCGACGGCGATTGGAATGATCCGGTTCGTATCGTTCATCGGACGCACCCATGCGACCGGATGCCCGATCCAGGGCAAGCCGAGCCGGCCCGATCGCAGCATCGCTTCCTGCGCGGAAATGGCGCGGACCTGCCAGCCATATCGCCTTCCCAGACTTCCGAGCTTGGTCCAGAGATCGGCGCAGGGAACGCAGCCGGGCGCGGTGCTCATCTCGACGACGAAGGCCGAACTGCGTCCGCGCAGTTCCTCGGTAAAGTCCGGCGGGAAAGCGCGCGTCACCGGAACGCGCGAGAGCCAGTGGTTCATCGCCGCAGTTGTTCCGACCGGATGGATCGCGGCGCGCGCTGCATCCTCGCGGCTGACAGTCTGCGCCATGCCGGGCGAAATGACTAGGATGCTCATGCTCAGCGCGCTTGCACATCGCGCCAACATACTGAACTCGCCTTGCAGGTAAGGGGATTTGCTCTTACCTTGTGCTATTGAAAGGACTCGCCACATGAACGCTGTTACCATTACCGCGAAAGGGCAGGTCAAGCTGCGGAAGGAATTGCTCAGGCATCTCGGCGTCCATCCAGGCGACAAGATCAGCTTTGACAAACTCCCCGGCGGTGAAATCAAGATTCGGGCCATCAGGCCTTCCGGAAAGATTGAGGATTTCTTCGGGTCACTCAAGCGGGAAGGCCAGCGGCCCATCTCGATCGAGGAGATGAATGAGGCCATTGAAAAGGGCTGGGCCGGACAGCTGTGAAAATTACTGCCGACACCAATATCCTCGTCCGATCCGCAACGCTGGACGATCCCGTTCAAAGCCCCTTGGCAAAAAAGCTCCTGAAGGAAGCAGAACTTGTTGCTGTGACGCTTCCGGCCTTGTGCGAGTTCTGCTGGGTGCTCAGAAAAGTGTATCGCTATGAGGCGGCAAGGGTCGCTGCATCGGTCAGATTGCTTATCGACGCCGGCAATGTCGCAGCGGACCGACAGGCTGTTGAAGCGGGGCTTGCAATACTGGAGCAAGGTGGAGACTTCGCTGATGGGGTCATCGCCCACGATGGCCAATGGCTGGGAGGCGAGACCTTCGTGAGCTTCGATCGAGGCGCTGTTGGCCTTCTGGCAAAGCATGGGCAATCTGCGATGAACCCCGATCAATCGAAAGCTTGATCCAACTGCGCTGCGCTGCTCGGCAATAGACGCTGTCATCGACGCGGCTCCAAGCCCGCACCGACGAGGTCGCCGCCCAACACACGGGGATCGGTCGCGGAAACCGGCCCATTGCCGAGTGCGTCGAAGAAACCATCTTCCTCGCCCGCGCCGGTCAGGAACTGTTCGGGCCGAATGTCGCCGAGCATCAGCCGCACGGCCTGGTATGTGGTCTGCGCGAGATTGGGATAGGATTCGACACCCGACGCGATCACCATCCTTGCCGAGCTGTCGCGGCGGATCACCATCGTCGTCGGTGTCACCTCGACGCCGAAGCGCTGTCCGAGCTCCGGTCGGCGCTCGAGATCCATCTGTGTGACCTGCCAGCCCGTCTCCTCGCGGAACCGTTCGAGGATCGGCCATTGCACCCGGCAATAGCCACAGGAATTCCGCGAGAACATGACGAGCGCGAACTGGCTTGCGTGGGCGCGGAGATACCGGCGGCGAACCGCTTCCTTCTCGGCACCCATCGCCGCGCGCGCGTCGCCGACGATCGGGTTGGCGGACTTGGCATTGAGTTCGGGGTTCTGAAGCAAGGCGATCTGAGTCACGCCTGCGAACGCACGTGCCTTGCGCCGCGCGAAGTCCTGCAGCCGCCAGAAGTCCGCGACCGCGTCGACGGTGAGCACGGTCGCTGCATAGTCGCGTTGCTGCTCGATCAGCTTGCGGATTTTGGGCGGCGTCCATGTCGCCAGTTCCGCCATCGGCGGTATCGCCGGCTTCATCAGCGCGTCGGGCTCGGCATCCGCATCTTCGACCGGCGGCGGTGCCTGATACCACCAATAGCCCTGCTTCGGTTCGCGGGTGGGTGAGGTCGGCTGCGCGGCGGCGGGGAAGGCCGTGATGAGCGCCGCGAGGAGGGCAGGGCGGATCACAGCAGCTTCTCCATGCGGGTGAGGCGCGCGATCGGCACCGGTCCGTAATAGCGGCTGTCGAACCCGCTCGGGTGCAGCGAGCCGACATAGATCAATCCCGGCGGGATCAGCCCGTGATCGGGCCGCCAATAGTCGAGCCGCTGGCCATTTCGCCCGTAGGGCTTGGTCACGCCGAGCAGGACGCCGTCGCAATAATACCACCCGTCCATGGCGTGGGGCTCCATCGTCGACGGTTTCTCGATCAGCGATATGCGCTCGCCGGGCATGCAAAGCGCGCGCTTGGTCACCTTGACCGGTTCGGGGCCGGCCAGCGGATGGGAGAGCATGAACAGGACGAAATCGCCCTTCTCGATCGGCCCCGGCGCCGCGCGCACCGCCCAGGCGTCGATCGACGGCGACATCACGAGAATGGCTTGCTGCATCGCCCAGCACGTCAGAAGCCCGAGTGGCACAACGATCGCCGTCGCCTTCCAGAGCCGGTCGGGGCGCGCGGGCTCGCCGAGCCCCGGACTGCCGAGCGCAACGGCTGCGCGCCGCGGCAGTCCCTTCAAACCGATCGCCAGATGCTTACCGGCCTTCCAGGCGAGACTGAGCATCGCGCACCTCCTCTTTTCCGCCGAGGCGGGCAATTTCTTCGAGCAAACCGGAAAGGGCGGCATCGCCGTAAGCGATATGGCTCCCGCGCGGACTTTCCTCCTCGCGCTCGCAATAGGGGAGCACCGGATCGCCCGGGATCATGGCGAGCGCGGGCACGCGGGTGACGCCGTGCTGGCGAAAGACCAGCGGGTCGACGATCACCTGCACGTCGCGCATCACGCATGCCGGTCCCTCGCAGCCGGGATCGAGGCGGAGAATCTCGGCGGTGAGCTTCGCCATCGGCGCGACCTTGGCCATCCCGCCCGGCATGCCGCGAAACGCGAGGACACCGCGTGCCTTCTCGAGCTGCGCTGCATAGGTGCGCAGCGTTGACGACGGCATCGACGAGGAGACGAACAGCACAGGCACCCAGCCTTTCGCCGCCGGCGCCGGACCGGCATCGGCGACGGCCTTGATCTCGGGCGCTTCGAGCCCGAGTGCCTGGCCGAGCCGCTTCGCCATCGCCTCGCGCTCTGCGGCGAAGCGGTCTTTGCCGGTCTCAAGCGCATCGCGGGCGCGGGCTTCCATCGCTGGCGACTTGGCACGGTCGCGCATCGCCTCGAAGGCGCGCCGGCGTTCGACCTCGCTCGGCTTCGGCAGGTCAGATGGGCCGTTTTGCTGTTGGGCTTTGCGGCGCGACACCGCGCCCTTCAGCCGGTCCATCGCCGCTTCGCCCTCGCGTTCTACCTTCTCGCGCGCCGACGGGTTGTCGTCGATGCCCGGCGATATTTGCGCTGCGGCAAGGCCGGCGATGCCGGCTACGTCGGCGAGCGCCACCGCGAGTACGGCGCGGCGCCTAGCGGCCGATGGCCTGCATATAGGCATCGATACGATCCTTCATGTCTGACTGGATGTCGGCCTGCGCGCGGGCCTGAACTTCCGAATAATATTCGGAGAGGTCCATTCGGCTGAAGTCGAGCGCTTGGAACTCTTCGGGCGTGAACCCGCGGCAGTTCGGCGTCTTCACCGGTCCCCAGCCATCCGCGAACGACTTCAGCTGCGGGCGGCCCTGTTCCTGGATGATGCGGCCGAGCTTGGTATTGAAGCAGCAATGGCTGCGCGACTTCTGGACGCAGATGCCGAGGATCTTCGACGAGCAATAGGAGCCGACCTCGACGCACATGCCCGAGCCGCGTAGCATGCCCGTCTCCATGTCCTGCTGGTCGCAGGAGGAGAGGAGGAACTCGATCATGACGTTGACCGCGAGGCTGATCGCGATCGAGGTCGGATCGATGCCGACAATGATCGCATTGGCGCCCGCGCTCGCCGCCTGGCTTGCCGTCGCGCCCGCCTGGAAGGCGGCATAGGCGGCTTGGGCTCCGGTGAACACGCCCTTGGCGATCGCGATCTTCGTCTGCGTCGACGCGATCGACGAGCCCATTCCGTCCTTGACGATCTTACCCTTGTCCTTGCAGCAGTTGGAAAAGGTTGTCTTGAGGCCCGCTGGGCGGCAGCGCAGCGCGCGGCCGCCGAATATCTCGATGTTCCCGAGACAATTGCCGTCGGTGTCGACTTCGCCGTCGGCGGGCGCGCCCGGATCGTCGACGACGGGTTCATCCTCGATCGGGTTTGCCGCGGTATCGATGCAGGCGTTCGGCGAGCAACTCGGCACGCCGCCGCTCGCCAGCGTCTCGCACGCATATTGCGAACCAAGCGGGCAGGACGACGCGCCGCCGGGCTCGGGCGCGCACGATGCCCGTTCGATCGGGCACTGCCAGCTACCACCTTGCATCCCGACGCAGCTAGCGGTCTCGCCCGCGTCGTCGGCGTCACCATTGCCATTGAGGTCGACCGCGCAAATCTGCTGCGCCTGCGCTGCCGACGCGTAAACGGCGAGCGCGAAGGCGACGATGCCGAACAGGATCAGCGCGAGGCGCGACGGCCAGAAGAGAAAGCGGCCCATCATCGCGCTGTCGCCGTGCAGGCGAGATCGGCGCCAGCGAGCCTGACCGTTTGCATCATGACCACCGCCTCGGGAAAGGTATCAAGGCAGCCGCAGGGCGTGACGATGGTCTCGCCGGGACCGGCGGGACAGACATTGCCCGGTGAGCAGGCGTGATAGAAGGTGTCGAAGCCGGTCGGGCTGGTCTGCTGCGCGCCGACGACGCCCGCAGGCGCCGCGTCGGTATTGGCTTTCGCAGAGCGCGTCTTGCAGACCGCCTCGCAAGCTGGAACCGAGCCGCGATCGGGAAGCGCGAAGGCGCGCGTAGACGCGGCGCTGCCGCCGTCGGCCGTCCGAACGCGGTCGGCGAGCAGCGTCTCGGTCGAACGATCGATGATATAGGCGCCGCGCGACAGGTCGGGTTCGGGCATCGCGCCGGTGTCGATCGCGCATTTATAGGTCCGCTGGCGCAGGAAAAAGTCGCGGGTAAGGGTAGCGGTGCAACTGCCCGTGCCGAACTGGCGCGACCGCGGGAGGGGGCGAAGGCCGGTGCCGACGCCGTTCAGAAACGTCTGGACGCCATCGACGCTCTCGCTGTCGAGGCGGCACTTTTGATTGGCGCCAATATCTTCGCACTGGTCGACGAGCCGGTCGCTCGGTTCGCATGCGTCCGAAACGCGAATCTCGACGTCGACCAGTCCCCATTCGGTCGTGAGAGGCGCACCGCCGCCGCCGCCGCGCACGCGTGCCGACACCGTCGTCGGCCCCGCCCGCAGGTCGGTGGTAAAATCATAGGAGGTGTAATTGCGCGCCGCGCCGCCATCGGTGCGGCAGTCGCCTGAAGGCAATCCTGTCGTCAGCCACGGACGCGGCCCCGCGGAGCCGACGACGCGGCCGTTGATGCGGCCCTGGACCCAGTCGTCGGCGCCCATCTCGACGATCCGCGCCGACAGGAGCTTCGCGGGGTCGCTGACTTCGAAGCGCGCGGTGAAGATCGGCGGCGCGCTACTGCAATTGCCATCTCCGATGATGCGAAAGCGTCGGCAGCCTTCGCCGCAGCCCTGAACCGAATAGATGACGCCCGTCGCGGAGACGATATCCTCATACGCGAGCGGCCGCAGTGTGACGTCGCGTTCGATCGTGCAGGCGCGGACCTGTTCGGCCTTGCCGATGCCGGCGGGCGATCCCTTGAGGCTCTGGAACAGCGAGCTTCCGGCTGCGGTCGCCGCGGCGTCGCCGAGGATCGAAGTCGGACGGCCGCGATAGGCTGTTTGCGGAAGGTCCGGCAAAGCCGTGCAGGCGGTTGATTGCGCTCCGACATACTGGATCAGCGGGCCGTTGATGCGCGCCTCGGCCACGCCGACGCGGGGATCGTGGCTCGTGAGTGCGCCGATCGCGCCGCCGCCGAGATCCTTGAGCACCGACGGCAGATTGTCCATCACGAGATTCGCGCCGCAGCTGTTGTTGACGCAGTAACAGCCCGCGAGTTCGGCCATTTCGGCGGCGGCGAGCCCCAGGTCGCCCGAGACATCGACGTTCCAACGATGATAGTTGCACGCGTTCCAGCTTCCGGGCTGGCAAGCGATGACGCCGTTGGCGCAGATGCCCGAGACGGGCACGGGCAAGGTGGACACGCGGTCGAAGCTGCCGTCGAGATCGGTGTCGCGGGCGATGCGGACGGTGTTGATGTCGCCCGTGCCGTCAGGCTGGATCAGGATTTCGAGGAGGCTCGATGTTTTCTGGCAGGCGAGACTCGGCGTAAAGCTCTGGCTGCGATCGACCGTCGCGATCGGCTGTCCGCTGAGGCCGGGGGTGAGGTAATTCTCCTGGATCGCCTTGCTGGTCGAGGACTTCGCGCGAGAAGCTTCCGCGGCTGCGCGCGCGCGGTCCTCGACTGACTGCGCCAGTGTGCTGGCGGAAGCCATTGCCGCCATCGGCAGCAACAGGAGAGAAACCGAGCGCTTCACGAACGATCACCGTCCACAGTGCGCGATCCATGCGCGAGCCGAAACAGGTCTCCCGCCCGGAAGTCATCGGATCCGGGCGAGAGGTGCCGATAGACGGCCTGGCCGTCGAACACCGTGAGCACCGCTTTTACCCGAGGACACGGCGGGATCAGGGCCGGTCTCGCTTGTGGCGATGGCAATTTACCCGTATCGTCTGCAGGTGGAGCGGCGCCCGAGAGGGGGCAGGGCGCCGCTCCCGCCTCGCGCGCCTGCCGGCAGCCACCGGGGCTGTGGCGGGCAGACCGGGCCGATTCCGGGCTGCGCACGAGACGATCGGGAAGTGCCGGGTCAGGGCGTCGAAATGCCGGCACAGCAGATCGCTTTCTCGAAGAGCATGAACTGGGCGTTGTCCTTGCCCGGCGCGTGTTTGCCGGAGGTCCAGAGCGCGCCGGGACGGCCGATGTTGACGCACTTGCCGCCCTTCACCGGCTCCATGAGCTGGAGTTTGTATCGGCTCTTGGTCCAGATCGGCTGCGGCTTGAACGAGCAGCCGTCCGCCGAATGGATGGTCAGCGCGCCGAGCCGGCCCATCATGAACGTGCCGCGCGCTGCCAGCCCCGCCCAGGCTTCGACGCGGTCGCCCATGTGAATGTCGCCGGCGACAGGATAGGTGCTTCCCCAACTGCCCATGCACCAGAAGAGCGGGTCGATGACCTTGCCCGCTGCCGCCGCGGCGCTGTCGGACATGCAGGCAAGGCCGGCCGCGGGATTGCCGAACAGGATGCCTTCGGGCTGGATGATCGCTCCCAGCGTCCCCGACTGCCAGGTCGGCATCACCTCGGTCATCAGCGCGACGTCGAAACCGTCATCCTCGAGGCACGGAAGATCGCTGAACATGTCGAGCATCTTCCAGACCGGCGCGACATAATAGTGCATCTGCGCGAACAACTTCGTCGTGTTCGTGCCGTCCGAAATCGACGACTGGCTGCCCTGGAGCTTGCCGCCGGTCGCCATGATGTCCGTGCCGAGCGCCATCATGCAGCCGGGTTCGGTCACCACGTCGATCATCCGGTTCGGAGTCCAGAAACTGACCTTGACACCGAACCAGAAGGTTGCACCTTTGCGGCACGCACACAGCGGTTTCGACGCCGATTGTGCGTCGAGCGCCTTGTCGAGCTTGTCGTAGCTGCCGGCGCGCACGCCGCCGATGGTGATGGGGAAGATGCAGTTCCAACGCACCTTGGTGATCGGGTTGAAGATCGTGTCGCTCGGACATTTGGATGCTTGCGCTGGAGCGGGGATGAAAGCGAGAACTGCGCCGAGCCCGACGGGTACCGCCCAGCGAAAGGACCGGCGCGTCTTCTTCGGCTCGACTTGGCGCCTGGCGCCGCTGCTCCCCGATGCGGAAGTCGCGCGCAAGTGTCGGCAAGCTGGCATGACTTCTCCGTTCCGCCAGGTAGGGCGCTGAAAAGGTTGGATGAGGCTTCGGCGCTCTGTATGGGCGATTGGCCTGCCCGAAGCGGAGATGGACCCGCCGACATGCTCGTCGCAACCAGATGGGAAAGGATATGCCGCGGATGGGCACATCGTTGCCGCTATCAGCGGTGCGGGGCCGGCTTCCGTGACGCTGAGGTTGGATTTGCCGATCAGATGTCTGCTCGCGGTCCCGTCGCGTCCTTGCGGACCAGACCATGGCGAAGGGAAGGCACCAAAGCTCGCTTCTTGCGAAGCGAGTTCCTCCAGGCATCAACGAAGTCGACGATCGGGCCAAATGGGACCCTGCGGAATCTTGCGAACTTCATCGAAGTAAAAAAAGACGCCCGTCCAGCCGGAGCCAGGCGGGCGTCAAGATGAAGAACTCTGTCTTCGTTTCCGATTAGAGCTCCCCTGGGTCGCGGCGTCCGAATAGGCGGATGACCGGATTTGCGATTGGATGAAGGCGCCAAAAAAGAGCTGGCGAAATTACGGCGTGCTCGCCGAGCGTAGGATTTGGCTCGCGGGAGCCGGGCCTTTTCGTTCAAGCGCGAACTCGCTGACCTCGAGCTTTTGTCCGACCTGCGCGACTATGACCGGCGCAACGCGAAGATCGAGCCGCTCCTTCACGCGCTCTTCGAGAATGAACAGCGGGCGCGCAACCTTCTCTCCGAGTGCGATCGGGTCGGTCACCTCCGGGCCGCCTCCGGCGAGCAATATCCAGTCGCTCGCCCGCGCGTGGCCAAGCGCCCAGTTCAGGTCGCGCGAATGAACCACGATCAGGCGCTGCGGCATCGACACATAGGTGAGGGGGTTGAAGGTGTAGCCTTTGGGATAGAGCAGTTTGCCGTCGTCCAACCGGACCTCAAAATCGAGCGTGTGGAACGGCACGACGCTTCGTTTCCTGTTCGCGCGCGCAACGCCGAGGGCGGCTGACTGCATTGCGCTCCACTTCTCACGCGGACCGAAACGACCCGCGATGCTTTTCGGCTGCTGCGCAACGCGCGCCTCGATTTCAGAAAGGGCATCGGGTTCAGCGATCGCCCAGGTGCGCCCGATCGCCGCGGTCTGTCCACGCGCCGTGGCGGCGATGACGAATGCCCCAAACACGAGCATCAACGAGGTGCCAAACTGCCAGGCGGCCACTCGAATGCTACCGCGATCATGTTCCACGACGATATCTCCTCCATCTTTCTCGCGGATCGGAGCTGCCAACACCGATGATCGCACCGACAAGTGAAACCAACGAGAGAAGGCTCAGCACGACGATGAGCGATCGCGGCGAGTTCGCGATTGGGCCGGGCGCGGCGAAGAGGATGAGGGCTTGCGCCTGGCCGAGCATCAGGCCACCGACGGCCAACCTGACCGCGATGGGCGAAGGAGCGTGGGAGAGGAGGCCGTTCATCGTGTCCGCCGATGACCGCGCCACCGGAGCATCAGACCGCTCGTCACGGACGAGAGCCAGATCAGGACCAGCCCGCTTGCGAAGCAAGCGATTCCGACCGTCACCGACGCCTGCGTAAACAGCGACGTCGGCTGGTCAACCAGCAGTCCGGCGATGAGAACGAGGCCAGCCATCATGACGGATTCGATCATGACGAGCCGGAACCGCCAACCCAGTGCCTGCCGCTCGGCCACTGCCGCAACGGCCGCGTCGAACAGCGCCCGATCGGCGGGCAACATGGCGTCGAGCTGCATCGCTAGCTCGTCGGGATGGAGCGAAGGCCGCTTCATGCCGCTGGCTCCGATGCTCGCGGCAAGTCGCGGCTATCGCCCAATATCTCGCGGGGATCGACGTCGGCGAGCTCGCACACAGCCTCGAGCGGCGATCGCCCGGCCCGGATCAGTGCTTCGAACGCCGCGACTTCGCCGGGCGCGCTGGTGTTGATCCAGTAGCTGAAGGGATCGACGACAAGCCGCGCGACCCCGAGCCCGAGCGGAGAGTCGATGAAGACCTCGCTATAGTTCGGCTTGTTGTTGCGGACCGATTTCAGGAGGTCGAGGACGAACCCGGAATAGTCAAGAATTTTGCTCTCGACAGCACGATCATAGGTGGAGCCTTGCAGGAGGAACCGCGTCGCCGCATTCTCGAGGATGACTTGGCCTGTGCCGCCGAACAGCGTGAGGTCGTTCATAGACTGGAGGACGATGCCGAAGCTGCCCTGATATTTGCGGGCACGGCGGTAGCCTTGTGCGAAGGCTTCAGCCAGCCGCGACAGATCCTGACCATCGCTTTTCGTCATGAACTGCGCTGCTTCGTCACAAAGCACGAAGCGGGGCCGGTCGCGCGCCGAGAGGTAGAGCTCCTGCGTCACCGCATTTACCACCACCATGACGATGACGTTGAACAGGTCAGGCATGGCTTTCAGCCGCTCGAGCTCGAGGACGACGAACTCGTCGGCGGAGATGTCGAAGGTCGACGGCCCGTTGAAGAAGTGCCCGTAAGCGCCATCCGAGCCGAAATCCCTGAGATTGAACGCGAGCTCGCGCGCGACCGGCTTCAGATGCTCGACACGGTCGAGATCGGCTGCGGCAAATTGCGGATAGGCACCGAGCCAGGCGCGGACCGAGTCGATGCCTTCATCGGCATAGCCCCCATCGATCGTCCACTGGACGGCCGACTTGATGAGATTCCATTCTGAGGTCGAAACGCCTTTGCGCGTCGCCGCGTTCCCCATCTCGGCAACGATCGCGACCGCCATCGCGATCGCCGAATGCTTGTCCTCGCCGTCTAGCGCGAGCCCGAGGTCGAACGGGTTCAGAACCAGCCGTTCCTCGCCGACGTCGATATAACGACCCGAGCAGAGGGTGCAGAGCTTGCGGTAGGATCCGCCAATGTCGATGATGCGGATGAGGGCGTTCTGGGCATAATATTGCCGGCAGAGATCGTTGAGGAGGAAACTCTTGCCCGCGCCGCTTTCGGCCGCGACCACAAAATTATAATTGTTGATGCGCGGATCGAAGAGGTCGAGTGTGACGAGCTGACCCTTGCGGCCCACATAGAGCAGGGCAGGGCGGCCGCCTCCGCGAAAGTCGGTCTGGATCGGCGCCATCAGCGCTGCCGCCTTCACCGGCATCCGGAAATCGCGCTCGAGCATCTTGATCGTTCGGCGCTCGGGATAAAGGCCGAACGGCAGGCTCGCGGTCAGCAAGATCGGATTGAGGTAGGATTCTTCCTGCACCATCCAGGGCAGCGGTTCACTTTCCCAGAGGCGCTTGGCGCGCGCGGCCATCTCGCGGGCGTGATGGGAATCGCGGCCGAACACCCAGACGGTCGGCATGACCGAGACGAAACGGCTGTTGCCGGCCTCGTCGAGCACCCAGCCGATTTCCTCGATCTGTTTGCCGACCTCGACCGCAAAGCTGCCCGCCGCTTTCTGCGCCGACAATATCTGGGCGCGCTTGTGAATTTCGAACTGCGAATGGTCGAAGAGGATGTTGAGGCAATAGAGGAAGGGGCCGCCAATCTGGTCGCTGTCCTCGGCGCTCCCGCGCATCCCGCCCATCAGCCGGTTCATGTGTTCCGCGGTAACCCGCCTCGCCGGCGCTTTCGGCGTCAGGCAGCGTGCGACCTGGCCCCCGAGGAACACTTCGGGTCCGTCGAAAGCGAGATCGGGGCCGGCATCGACGATCTGCTTGCGGATCGGCGGGGCGGGGTGCCCGGCTGCACCGCTGGCGAATACGCCAGGAGCGTCCTCGAAGACGCCGTTGAAGATACGGCGATAGAAGGAGATCATTTCGTGCGGCTCGACGCGGCGAATGCCGAGCTTGGCAAGCTGCTCTTCGATCTGGCGGCGCAGGTCGCTGTGCATGGGGGCGCGCGTTTTGACAGCGAGGAAGGTCCGGAAATCACGCACCGGAATGCCGTGGAGCGCGCCAAGCCCGTTCCGGCCTTCGTTTAGATAAGCGTGCGTCCGGCGCGCCGATGCCTGGATCAGCGGATCTGGCCGGGTCTTGAGGTCGAGATAGGCGTCGAGCGCTGGCGCAATCAGCGGGTCGGCGAAGCTGATAAGCTGGACGACGCTGTTCTCGGGAAACTGGACGTTGAACAGGCCGAGCAGCGCCTGGTGAACATGCGCGAACATATAGGCGGTAGGGGTCAACTCCCAAGCATAGCCCCAGCCATCATCGATGCAGAGAAAGGCTTCCTCTTCCTCGACCCAGGCGACGAGCGGGAGGAAATCCGAATAGCGGTCGCGCGCAACGGCGCGGTGCAGGTCGGAGAAGGTAAGACCACCGCCGGTTCCGGGCGCCTTCATGGCCGCGGCTCCGCGCGCGCGGGCACAACCGGCGGCGTCAGTTCGCTTCCGGGCACCTCGCGGATCTGCTCGAGCACCGGCACGCGCGCCGCGGCTGAGACCGGCGGCACGAGATAGCCGCCGACGACCCAGGAGGGGGGCTCAAGCACCGAATAGACGAAACGCGGCATATAGAGCCGGTCGGGCCGGTTCCGATCGGCATAGGGCAGGATCAGTGTTCGCACCGCCTGCGCCGGCCGCAGCATCGGCGCCTCGGGCGCCTCGATCAGCCCCTGAAGCTCCCGGTAGACGCTGTCGCGGTAATCACCATAGGCATCAGCATCGCTGCGTCCTCGGCGCGCGGTGCCGCGCTGGTTCGCCTTGAGCAATATCTTGTCGCGTGTCACCGCCGGGTCCGAACGCGAAGCCCGGCCCTCCGCCGCATCCTCATAGGCTTTCTCGGGATGGATGCACTGGCCGTGATCGTCGTTCTTGCAGCTGAACTTTTCGCTGTACGGCGACATCGCTGAGCCGAGCGTTGCGCACCCTGAGAGTGGCAAGACGCCGGCAAGCAAGAGTGCGGCTGAGCAGAGGCGCGCGCGGCGCCGGTTTGACATATCGGTCATCGATATTCCTCCGAGGATGGGCGGGGGCATCAGAACTTGCTCCCGGCGGTCGGCTTGATCTCGAGCGTGACGCCTTCCTGGATGACGACGACGACGTCCTTGGCGGCGCCCACTTCGACGATAGGTCCCGCCTGCCGCGCGAGATCGAGATAGAAGTCGGTGAGCTTGTCGGACGACTTCGAGAGGCCGCCTGCGATCCCCACCTTGGCGGCGTCGCCGACATCGAGCGTCCGCACCGAACCCAAGGCCGATGTCGACACGTCACCGACCGTGTTCTCGACCGTCTGGCTGATCCCGCTGATCGTGCCGGCGATGAAGGCGCGCGCGAGACTCGCGCCGGCGCGCGTTACCACCTTGCCCGACAGCCCCTTCTTGCCGTCGGTGTCGACGAAGAAACCCTTGATCGGCTGGTCGACCACCGAGCGTTCGTCGAAATCGACGCAGGACAGCGATACGAGCTGGACCTCGACCCGCTCCTTGGCGAGGCTGCCCGTCGCGTTGCCGATGACGAAGCAGCCCGAGAGATTGGCCTTGACGTCATTCGGCAGCACGGCGGGCGCCTGGACGCGCGCAATCAGCGGCTCGGGGTTCGAGGTAGCATCGCGGCTCGCGAGCGCGTCGATCCCGGTCAGCAGCCGCGCCTTCATGAAACCAGGTGGCAAATAGATCGTCCGGGTCTTTTTTTTAGCGCCAGACGGCGCGCCCTTGCCATCGGCCGCGGCAATCGTGCCGGGGGCGGTCACCGCGGCGCCGATCGCGCCGACGGCCTTTTCAACCGGGGGCGCAGGAGGAGCAGGGGGCGCCGCGGGTGGTGAAGGAGGTGGCGGGATCTCGCCCGTCGCGATTTCGGCATCGCCGGGCGCGGGTGGATAATCCGGTATCGCGCCCGGCAGAGCCGGGGGAAGCCCGGGGTCGCCGTCGGGAGGTGCGCCTGGCTTGCTGCCGGGCACGACCTTGCCCTCCTCGATCGCGGTGACGCGGTCGCCGAGCAAGGTCTGGCCATCGAGAATCTTCTGGAGGTCGCCCCGCAGCTTGGTCTCGAGGCTGTCGCCGCGCAGGCCGGCGCCCATGTCGAGCTTGGTCACCGCTGGCGCCTCGGGCGCCTTCTCATCTCCGCCTGTACTCGCCGCGTAGAGACCGGTACCGAGCATCGCGACGACGCCCGCGACACTCAACTGCTTGGCGCGCAGCTTCTGTTTCGAGCCCAGCGTCGCCCAGCGCTCCTTGAATGCGAGAAGAGCGGGGCCGCGAGTGGCCTCGGGCGGAAGCGGTTTGCCGACCTCGCCGAGATCGAGCGGCTCTTGTTCGGGCGTGTCGTTCATTCGCCGTCTCCCCGGCGGATAACGATCAGCCGCGCGCTTTCGCCCGCCTTGAGGCTCAGTCGGTCGAGCGTGACTGCGAAGATGTCGATGCCAAGCGCGCGGTCGAGGAACTGCTGTTCCTCGAGCACGACATCGCTGTCGCTACCGAGGCGATACTCGGAGACGGAAAGGCCGGAGCCTTCGATCGCGAGACGCCGGCGCTCGACGAGCTGCGCCGAGGGGAGGCCGGCAATCGTGATCGTTCCCGACCGCGGCGCGACCTCGGTGAAGCTTGCCGGCACGCGGTCCTGAAGCATCGCGAGCGTGATCGACACTGCCCTCTCTTCCTCGACTAGCGGCCCGAGCAGCTCCTCATTGGCCCGTGCGCGCTGCGGCCGTCCGGGAGCAAGCGTGACCGTTTGCGCGGGAATTTCCGTAGGCTCGGCATAGAGCGGATAGATGGCCCCGTTGCAGCTGATGAAGAACTCAGAGGGTGTCGTCACATAGCTGCGCGTCACCATACCCATATCGTCGACTTCCTTGACGAGAAACTTGATCCAGGCGTCGGAGCCCGCGCGCTCGACCGCGATCGCCTTCTCGGCCGAGAATTTTACATCCTCGATCTCGCCGCCGACGCAGACGATATGATTGACGTCGCGGTTTGAGAGGCGGATCGTGCTCATCTGGTCGGGAAGGACGGTGATGGCTTGCGCTGATGCGGGCGCGGGCAACAGCAGCGCGGCAACGGGCAGCGCCGCCGCGAGCCTAGCGAGGCTGGACATCGAATTTCTCCTCGGTGAGCGAAATGACCCAGAAGCGTCCGTTCTCGACGGCGTAGCGGACGCGAAGTTCGCCGCGGAACTTGCGGATGACACCGCCGATCACGCGGACCTTCTCGATCGGGACCAGGATGTCACGCTCGGTCCACTGGACCGGCTGATCGGGGCGGATGTAGGTCGCGATCGACAGCGTCGGATTGCCCGCGAGCTCGTCCAATATGCCGTTCAGGCTGTCGCGCATGCTGTCGTACGCCGATGGATGGACGATCGAGAGCAGTTCCTGGAACTGCCGGTCGGCCGAGTAGGCCGAATAGGTCCCGGCGAGCGCGACGATATTGCGCGTCATCGTGCGGATATAGGCGGCCGATGGCTTCGAGCCGGTCACATAGAGATCGCCGCCCGAACCGAACGGCACGACCACCGTGCGCTCTTTCTGGTCCGAGCTGTAAATGACCGTGCCAAGCACCGCGGTAATGCCGAACAGCCCGACGATCGCGAACTTGAGCAGCCGGTTCTCTTCGAAGAGGTTCGATGAGCCCTGAATGTACCGATGGATCCCGAAGCTGGCGGGTTTACCGAGCAGCGGGTCGACCGGCGCGCTTCGGGGTTTGCGATGACGCGAGAACATCTGCGGCCTCACTCGTAAAATCGGGTTTGGGTCGGACCCGGATAATGGCGAAAGCGAAGCATCCCCCAGCGCCATGCGAGATGGGCGAGGAAACCGCGCGGCTGCGCGCGCTTCCATGGCAGGAAAAGGAGAAGGGCCGCGATGAACGCCCAACCGACCAGTCCGCCGACGATGACGGCGACGAAGATGGTGGTGACCACCAACACGAACTCGTCCGATCCGAACCACAGGATCTGAACCGGCTTGTGCAGATATTGGGGCAAGCGTTCGTCCATCGACCCTTCTCCTCCTGCTACGGTCCTCACCAGCGAAGCAAATCGAAAGCGAAGACGAGGGTCCGGGAGCACTTCCTCCCGGTGACCGGAACGTGGGCGAGCGTGGAACCCGAATGCTTGCCCACGTTCCGATGCCGTCAGATCACCATGCCGAAGGTTTGAAGGATGCTGTCCGCCTTAATGAGGCAGACGGCAGCGACGATCGTCGGGATGCCGATCATGATATTGCTGAACAGTCGCGACACGCCGAACAGGAAGGCGGCGACGCCCCCGACGAAGCCGAGCGGGCCTTTGACACCCTGGTTCACGACAATGTCGTAGATGTCGTAGCCGAGATCCCCCGCCACGGGCGCGGTAAAGGCGTGGGCGCTTGCCGCGAGGAGCGACAGAAGCAGGACCGGTACGCCGACATCGGCGGCCGAAAGTACGGTTCTGGTAAGTTTTTTGACCATGAATGATTGCTTTCTTGGGCATTGGGCCGCCCTGAACTCTGCCTGCCGGCATCGATGGTGATCGTTGTCGGCCGACGGCGGTGCTGGACGGCCCGAAGGGGCGTCGCCGCCGGCATTCCGGTGCGTTGGGACCGAGAGCGATGATGCTCTCTGCGTCCGAGCAGCCGCCATGAAGAGATGGAATTCAGCGAGAGACACGGTTGGTCTTCGCCGAGGATAGAAAGGCCTCGATCTCGGCCTGCTGAAATCCGGAGATGAGCTTGCCGCCCGCGATCAAGGTCGGCGTCCCGCTGACACCAGCGGCGCTGACCACTTTGGCGTGAGCTTCGACCTTTCCGCGGCCTTCAGCGCAGGTTCGCAGCGCTGTCGGCGCGGCACCCGAATAGATGGCTTTAAAGGCTACCGCCTTATCGACTGAGCACAGGATGTGCTCGGACTTTGCCGCGGCTTCCGGATGAATGCCGCTCACGAAGAATATGAGACGCCGGACCGGTTTTCCCTCGGCGGCCTTCGCTGCCCAATATCGATTAAGCGCGCGACAATAGGGGCAGTCGGGATCGGTAAATTCGATCACCGTCGGCGCATCCTTGGGGCCGATTTCAAGCGCCTGTGAGGAGTCTATCGATTTCAGACGGTTGGAGATGCCGGCTTCCTGCGCGAGGGCTGTCAGATTGACGCCGTTCTTGTCGAAGATCGACGCGAACAAGAGATGCTCGCTCTCGGGCGCATAATAGACGATCCGGCCGCCAGCACTCGCTTGATAGATCGCGCCTTTCACCGGCGCCGGTTCGAAATCATCGAACTGGAGATTTGTGAAGGTTTGCTTGAGTTGCTGCTCCGCCTCCGCTGCGGCTTTTGCCAGCAACACCTTCTCCGTCTTCTCTTGTGCACAAACGACCGGCGAGGCGAGAAGTGCGGCCGCCGCCAGTAAGACGGCAGGTTTCTTGAAGGGGCCGTTCGCCGATAATGACGATAACCGGAATCGAGGCGCAGCACGATCGTTCGCGGAATCGCATGACATGAGTCCTCCCTGGCGCGACGGCGCCCGTTCGATGTGGGTTGCGTGAACGTCCGATGAGGCAGCCAGTGATAAGTCAGCCGGTCGGAACGGAGGGATAGATGGACGCGCTGTGAGCCAGCGGCAATCGTGAGGGCAGGCGCGTTCCCCAAGGCGGCACGATTGTGCCGCAGCCGAGCATCGTGATTCCAACTTTCATATTGGAATCAATGAATTGAAGGGAATTGCGTCAGGCGCGACACAGACTGAAATCCTTGAAGATGAACGAAGCTAATAGACTGAAAGCATCTCTACTTGCTGTGTCGCTCAGCGATAGCCAGCCTCGCATGGAGCGCTAGCGCACCACATACTATTCGGACGGAAGCTCATGTCGGACACCAGGACATGCGAGAAGGGCGGCGTCGCTTCGCTGGATCAGCTCAAGGAGTTCTCTGGGCGGCGCATCGAAAGCGAGCGTCTTCGCCGTCGCTTGAGTCAGGAGCATCTTGCCCGCAGAGTTGGATTGAGCGTTCGTTGGCTACGAGAGATCGAGAGCGGTAACCCGGCCGTGGCGCTCGATGACCATTTACGTTGCGCAGCGGCGCTCCGTCTCGCGCCCGCGTTCGTCCTTCTTCCCTTGTTGGACCCTGACTACAGCCAAGCTTCGTCGATCGATCCAGCGCCATTCGAATGGGCCGACATCGAATATCTGATCTGGACTCATATCGGCAGACGAGCAGGATGGGCTGCACACCGCGGCGAATTTGAACGCGCCCAGGAACCTCTGCGCGCCGAGGTTCGAGTCCCTGCTGAAAATCAGTCAAGAACAGCACAATCTTTACCTGCTACTCAGGATAGGAGCTAAAATTGCTACTTCTGAAAATTTGTCAAGTGAACCAGGGACAAGGATTTGCGTACCCGAGTTGCATTGCGATCAGAACGACGAAGTTCGGGGCAAACCGACATCCCAGGATCGTCCAGAACTTGCCAAGATACTCGATGGCTTCTGAGCTGCTACCCGTTTCTGGACCGCCCTGCTGGCAGCCTTCCAGCGTGCTGACATCAGGGCGGGCCATGTGCCGCTGATGCCAACATGAGCGATATCGGTGATTTGTTCTCGATCGCGCTGTGCGGTCGTACCTCGTTGTAGTCCCTACGCCAAGCCTCGCATTTTCGCACCGCGTCATCCAGGCTCATGAACCAGTGGGCGTTAAGGCATTCCTTGCCGTTGAAGCTCTCGATGAACGCGTTGTCGGTGGGCTTGCCAGGCCGCGAGAAGTCGAGCGTCACGCCCTTCATGTAGGCCCACAGATCGAGCTCGCGGGAGATAAAATTCGCTGCCATTGTCAGCCCTGATCGAGGCGGGATAACCCACTTGCGCGCAGCCCCGTTCCAGCACCTCGAACACATCCGGTGTCCGGTGCAGGCGCGATTGCCGCTCGACGACGTGTTCATCGCGCTGAAGGACGTGATCCCACACCTGACACGCTCGTCGCTGCACCGTTGCCTGCAACGCCACGGGATCAGTCGGTTGCCCAAAGCCGATCGGGAGAAGCCGAAGAAGTTCAAGAAATATGAGATTGGCTACTTCCACGTCGATATCGCGGAACTGCGCTATGAAGGCGGAAGAGGCTTCCTCTATGTCGAAGTGGACCGCACCTCGAAGCTGGTGTTCGCCCGCATCTATCGCCGGGCGACCAAGCTTGCCGCGGCAGCGTTCCTGCGCGTGCTTATCAAGACGGTGCCATACAGGATCCGTGGCCTGCTGCCGGTTTGGTGGACACCGAGATAGGGTGTTTCCACCTATCGGAGGTCCACAATGCAAAGAAGGAAGTTCAGCCGCGAGTTCAAGCTTGAGGCGGTGAGGATGGTCCGCGAACGCGGGGTGACGATCGCGCAGGCGTCGCGCGATCTGGATGTGCATGCGAACGTGCTGCGTAAATGGGTCCGGGAGCTTGCCGCCGATCCGGGTCATGCCTTTCCCGGTCACGGTCAGATGAAGCCGGAGCAGATGGAGATCGATCGCCTGCGGCGCGAGCTGGCCAAGTTGAAGGCGGAGCGCGACATCCTAAAAAAAGCCGCCGCCTACTTCGCGAGGGACTCGATATGAAGTTCCAGTTCATCGCGAAGCACCGAGGGATCTGGCCGGTGGCATGGATGTGCGGGGCGCTCGGTGTCTCGCGAAGCGGCTTCCATGCCTGGCTGATCCGCCCGCCGTCGCAGCGTGCCCGCGACGACGAGGTGATCGGTGCGAAGGTCCGTGCCAGCCATGTAGGAAGTTATCGCACTTATGGCGCGCGCCGTGTCTGGCACGACCTGCTGGCCGATGGGGTGTCCTGCGGCCTGCACCGGATCGAACGGCTCATGCGGGCGCAGGGTCTGCGAGCGAGGCCGCGGCGACGCGGGCTTCCCAAGGATCACGGCGATCGTTCGGTCATCGCCGGCAACGTGCTCGATCGCCAGTTCACGGCAGACAGGCCGAACCAGAAGTGGGTGGCCGACTTCACCTACATCTGGACGGCCGAGGGATGGCTCTATGTTGCTGCGGTGATCGACCTGTTCTCGCGCCGGGTGGTCGGATGGTCGATGACTCCCAACATGACAGCCCAGCTCGTCACCGATGCGCTGATCATGGCGATCTGGCGGCGCGGCAAGCCCGATGCTCTCCTGCATCACTCGGATCAGGGCAGCCAGTATACCAGCGAGCAGTTCCAGCGGCTCATGGCCGACAATGGGGTCACCTGCTCAATGAGCCGGTCCGGCAATGTATGGGATAATGCCGCCATGGAGAGCTTCTTCTCCTCGCTCAAGACCGAGCGGATCGGGAAGAAGATCTACCGCACGAGGGCGCAGGCGAAGGCCGACGTGTTCGATTATATCGAATGCTTCTACAACCCGACCCGGCGTCACTCGACCTTGGGTTACCTCAGTCCTATCGACTTCGAACGTGAAGCTGGGGTAGCCTGAATGAACTTATCTCGGTGTCCACCAAACCGGCAGCAGGCCACCGTAAGCGCTAATTTACCCCCACATTTTCGAATGTTCTGAGATCGTTATGTTGCGCGCCTTCTGTATCGGGAGCGTAACTAGCGATGGGCGATGTAACGACGTTCGAAAGTAGCTTCGAAAGCAACGGGAACGGTCGTGCTCGCCCGATGGAGGTGATCCCGGCGGGTCGCGAGCGTCGGCAGTGGACGCCGGAAGCGAAGGCCCGGATCATCGCCGAGAGTATGGCGCCGCGGGCGAACGTCGCGGATATCGCGCGCCGGAACGATATCCTGCCGCAGCAGCTCTACGCCTGGCGCCGGGAAGCGCGCGAACGGATGGAATCGGACGACGCGCCGGCCTTCGTTCCGGCAATGGTCGAGGAGCCGAAGGCGCAGGGCAGCGGCGCCGAGATCCGCATCAACATCAAGGGCATGACGATCCGCATTCCCGACGGCGTGACTGCCGACCATATCGAGCGGGTGCTGCTCGCGGTGCAGGTGTCGACATGATCATCCCGCCGGGACCACTCAAAGTGCTGGTGGCGGTGAAGCCGGTCGACTTCCGCAAGGGAATGGTGGGCCTGGCGTCGCTCGTGCAGCACGAGCTGAACCGCGACCCCTTCTCCGGAATCATGTTCGTGTTCCGCCGCAAGCGCGCCGATCGGATCAAGCTGCTGCTATGGGACGGGACCGGCCTGGTGCTGGTGACGAAGCGGCTCGAGACGGGCACGTTCCGCTGGCCGCGCTTCGGCGACGGGGTGATGAGCCTTACCGCGGCGCAGGCTTCGGCGCTGATCGAAGGGCTCGACTGGGCGCGTGTTCATGCCCCGCGTGTGGCGCGTCCGGTGATGGCGTTATAGGCCGTGAAAATGACTCGTCTTGCCGCACAAAACGGGCAGAAAACCGCGAAATAATGTATCCATCCGCACCATGAGCGAGGGGGTGGAAGAGCTGCCCGACGACGTCGAGGCACTAAAGGCGATGATCATCGCCGAACGGCTCCGCTCCGCCCGGCTCCAGCACCTTCTTGATGTCCTCAATCGCATGCACTTCGGCAAGCGGTCGGAGAAGATCGACAGCGGCCAGCTCGCGCTGGCGCTCGAAGATCGCGACGTATCGATGGCCGAAGCCGAACTGCTGGTCGAACAGGGCGAGGAAGCCACCGGCATCGCGCCGCCGCGGCGCAAGCGTGCGGCGGACGAACCCGCGCCTCGCTGCCGGCGCATCTTCCGCGTCACGAGATCGAGATCGCGCCGGAGGCCGGCTGCTGCGCGGGCTGCGGCGGTGCGCTGCACCGGATCGGCGAGGATCGGTCCGAACGACTCGACATCATCCCCGCCCAATATCGCGTCATCGTGACGGTGCGGCCGAGGATGGTGTGCCGATCGTGCGGCGATAGCGTCGCGCAGGCGAAGGCTCCCGCGCATGTGGTGCCGGGCGGCCTGCCGAGGGAAGCGCTGCTCGCCGATATCCTCGTCAAGAAATACGCTGATCACCTTCCGCTCTACCGGCAGGCGCAGATGTTGGCGCGCCAGGGCGTGACGATCGATCGCGCGACGCTCGCGGGCTGGGTCGGCCGCGCGGCGGGCTATCTGAAGCCGATCGTCGACCGGCAGAAGGCGGAGCTTCTGAAGAGCGATCGCCTGTTCGTCGACGAGACCACCGCGATGGTGCTGGCGCCGAGCAGCGGCAAGACGAAGACGGGCTACCTGTGGGCGATGGTCCGCGACGACCGCCCGCATGGCGGGGTCGATCCACCCGCGATCGTTTACAGCTACATGCCGGGCCGGGGCGGCATGTGGGCGGCGAAGCTCCTCGGCGAGTATCACGGCATCCTGCAGGTCGATGGCTATGAAGCCTATGGCCAGTTCGGCAAGGCGGGACGTCCCGGCGGACCCTCGGTGCTGGCCTATTGCTGGGCGCATGTTCGCCGCGGCTTCTTCGACGCCGGCGGCAAGGGCGATGGCGCGCCGATCGCCACCGAAGCGCTGCACCGGATCGGGCTGCTCTACAACATCGAGCGCGAGATCCACGGTCGCACGCCCGAGGAGCGCCTTGCCGTCCGCTAGGCGCGGTCCAGCCCGATCGTCGACGAGCTGCATGACTGGCTCGACGCCAAGCGCCGGCGCATGTTCAGCGGCTCGCCGACCCTCAAGGCGATCAACTATGCACTGAGCCACTGGGCCGGGCTCGTCCGGTTCCTCGACGATGGCCGGATCGACATCGACAACAACCCGGTGGAGCGGTCGATGCGGCCGATCGCACTCCAACGGAAAAATGCGTTGTTCGCGGGCCACGAACTGGGCGCCGAGAACTGGGCGGCGATCGCGTCGCTGATCGAGACCTGCAAGCTGGGTGCGATCAACCCCGCCGCCTACCTGGCCGACGTCCTTGCCCGCATCGTCACCCGCGGCGACGGCGAGCCCATCGATGACCTGCTACCTGGGAACTGGGTCGATACAAAGGCCGCCGAAATGACGTTCGAAACGAGTGCCACCGCCAACGCCGCCTGAGCAAAGCACGATCGAAATTAGATACAACGAAATTAGGCGCCAGCTTCTAATCGAAGCCCGCGCCCGTCCGCCCCGCGTGGGGGAAAATTATCACTTACCAGGATCCACACCATCCTGACAGATAACGGCGTACAGTTCGTGCAGCGGGACCAAGGCGGCCCACTGGGATGGATCGGCCATATCTTCGGCCGTGTCTGCGAGCAGAACGGCATCGAGCATCGCCTCACCAAGCCCTATCACCCATGGACCAACGGCCAGGCCGAACGGATGGTGCGCACCATCAAGGAGGCCACCGTCAAATCCTTCCATTACACGTCGATCAATGAACTGCGCCGCCATGTCCGCGACTGGCTCGTCGCTTACAACTTCGCCAAGCAGTTGAAGGCTCTGCGCTTCAAGACAACCTACGAGGCCATCGAAGAGCTCCGGAAATCCAAGCCAGATATCTTCAATATGAAACCACTCCATCACATGCTGGGACTAAACACCTAACAGTCCACGCGGACCACTCGGTGGGGGCCGGTCAGATTCGAGGGGCAGGAGCCAATGTGCCTCCCATATCGCTCGCGCGAGACGCAAGTTTCCGCAGTGCGCACGCCGGACGTATCTCACACCCATTCCTCGCCCAAGACTGCAATTGGCGCATGAAATCGGCGTCGGAGGGCCTGCTACTGGCCCTCCGACGCCGCGATTTTCATGCGGTATAATTTTTCCCGATCGATTGGGACAGCTAAAGCATTAGAATTTTGCGCCGATCGCGACACCATAACGCCGCGGATCAAGCGTGTAGATATTTGTAAAATTACCGGAAGATGCATCGGTGACATAAAGTCCGGTAACTGAGTTGCTATCGAAGATATTCTGAACGAACCCCCGGACAAACCAGCGCTCGTCGGCACCATTCAACTGCAAAACTGCATTAGCCTGTACGAAAGGTTGGATGCGATTAATTCTGCCGTTGAAGATATTGCCATATTGCTTTCCGGTCATGGAAATGTCGACGCGGGGGACGAGTGTCATACCATTCCCGACCTCTGCCGTGTACTGCACGCCCATCGAGACCTTGACATTCGGCGCTTGCGGCAATGTGTTGCCCTTGATGTTAACCTCGACGCCAGGACTCAATACCTGGATCCCGCTGTTCGCAGGGATAGCGCTCGCGAGGACACCGCAAATGCCGAACGCGCCGCTGGAGGCGATATTGCCGTCCGAAGGAAATTCCTGCGGTGCGCGAAGGCCGAGAGCCGCATTTACGCCCGCAACGAACGCATCAGCAACGCCAGGCGCAGGTCCCGTGACAGCGCAGTGCGCACCATTGCTGATGTCCTTGATAATCACGGCATCAGGATCCCCGCCGCCCGGATCACGCGGATTGGAGAAGAATTGATCGCCGGCGACCTTGGCATTGAGATAGCTGAAGGACAGATTGATAAGCCAGTTCGGGTCCGGCCTGATGACAGACTCCAGTTCGACACCCCAGATATTGGCGTCAACCGTGTCATTCACGGACGTTCTTGCCACGATGCGGCTGAGCTGCAGTCCACTATATTTGTAGTAAAATGCGGTGGCATTGAGTTGTAACGCGCCGTTTGCGAAGACGTTCTTGGAGCCGATCTCGAAGGCATCGATCGTTTCAGAGCCGAAACTCTCGCTGACGGCGAAAATCGGAGAAAGCGGAGGATTGATCCCGCCGGATTTGTAACCCCTAGAATAAGATGCATAGAGTGAATTGTCCGGCGTAACCTCGAAGGCCAGAACTGCTCGTCCGGTAATTTCGTCGAAGCTTACTTCGCGAAACTGGGCGAGCTGTTGGCCCGGCGTCCCCGGGTCGGCATCGAAAAGCCCAGACGGCCCGGTGAGGGGCGTTATCGGGGTATCGAACGGATCTCCATCATTGGCATAAGGGTTCAGGAAACTGATCAGCGTCGTACGCGCCGTCACATCCTTCTTGTCATTATTGTAACGCAGCCCCCCGGTCAACGTCAGCCGGTCGCTTAGATCGAAATAGACCTCGCCGAAAATGCCATAGCTCTCTAGATTCGATTCCAGCGAGTTGTTCCGATACATCGACGTCGCGAAATAGGATGGCGGAAGGCCGCCCGACAAGGAGCCGAATGAACCCAATACGGCACTGGCGTAATCGAGCGCAAACGAGTTCACATAATAGCTATTGTCGGTGGTTTTCGATTTCGCGTAAATTCCGCCCAACAGGAAATTGAACGGCCCGTCGAAGTCACTCGTGAGGATGAGCTCTCCGCTCCACGATTCGCGTTGTTCCGAAGATCGATCGAAAGAAAGCGGCGTTTCGGAACACAGCGAGTTCCCTTCGAAAGCGCCTCTGCTTCCATCATCATTATCCGACGTGCACAGCACGCCCTGCGGACCGTCCGGGATTAGAGCGCCGGCAATCGGCGAAAAATAGGCCGAAGAGCCGGGAATGAAGGCTGGCGCCGGCGGAGCAAGACCTGTCGGTAATCCGTTAGCCGCAAAAAAGTCCAACGTATTGAGCGCCGGGGCGAAACCGGCACGGCTTTGAATTCCAAGAAAATAGTCCTGCCTGGAATCGACTTCAGTATCCTGATAAATGCCGGTGGCCGTCAGGGTCATCGCGCCGAATTTTTGCTCAAGGCGCGCCTGCACCTGTAGCTCTTCGGCAAAATAGAAAGGGGTATAGGCCGTGTTGACGACACGCACATCGCCAGGCTCCTGAAACCCGGAAAACCCATCAGGGCCATAAAGGCTGCCGAGGCCGAGCACGGCGGGAATGCCCTGAATGGCGAAGAACTCGGATGAACTGAGCGTCGCACCGACCGTTGAATTTGCGTTCGTGGTATCGAAATCACGTCGATTGTTCAGGCATCCGAGCACGCCCAATGGATCGCGTTGGCACGTTTGTTTCTGGTTTCTGAGGCGCGTGTCCTTTTCCCGGAAATAATAGCCCATGAGATCGATCGTCGTATCAGGACCGGGTTCGAAACGAAGGGAGCCTCGCAACGCATAGAGGTCCCGAGCGTCGATGTCCGATCCATCATAGAGATTCGTCGTATAACCGTCGCGGTTCACATATATGCCCGCCAGCCTCACGCCGATCATATCCCCGATCGGGACGTTGACCATGCCACGCGCTTCGATGCTGTTGAAATTGCCATACTCGAATTGCGCTTCAGCCTCGAAACGGGAGAGTTTGGGTTTCGCGGTCACAACATTCACGACCCCGGAGGTCGCATTCCGGCCGAACAGGGTGCCTTGAGGTCCGCGAAGGACTTCAATCCTTTCCAGATCGAAATATTCGGTCTCGAACAGGCGTGTTCCGAACAAGGGGGATCCATTGACATGGATTGCGGTCGCAGCATCGCAGGTGACGCCGACGCACAGGTCGCCAACGCCGCGAATAGTGAATGAAGCTGAGGTGAAATTGCCTTTCGAGAAAGATACATTGGGCAGCGTCAGCTGTAGATCCGAGGCATTTTCGATCTGCTGGCTTTCAAGCGCCTCAGCGCTGAATGCGCTGACAGCGATCGGTACGTCTTGCAAGCTTTGCGCCTGACGTTGCGCTGTCACGACGATGACATTGTCACCGCCATCTGGCTCTTCGGCTATGACTTCCTGAGCATTTGAGACCTGTGGCAACGCCATCACGACGGCGCTTGCCAACCAATAGGCTTTCTTATTCATCACCCTATCTCTCCCTGTCTCGATTTTTTCGTTTCTTGCGCGAACCCGTCCTTGTCCCCGATTGTCGATGTTCAAAAATGGGGCAGCTCGCCGAGCTGCCCCGAGTTTGAGGAGTGGCCAGAAGGAGATTTCCGGAGAGGAAAAGATTCTCGCCGCTCGGCTGGAAGATGAGCAGTTTTTCGGCATTTGGTAAAGAACTTTATTATGGCACTTTATTATTTTGCTCGGGGCGGTGGGAGGTGTGCCATCTCAGATCCGAAGATATCAGTTTATACATCCGATGCTTGCTGTCAGCGCTTCAGCCTTGGCGCGGTCGAGCGCGCGCCGACGACTTTTGGATGCGGCTGCGGTACGGCATGCCCGATCCGGAGCGCATGACCCGCGTGGTCGAAAGTTGGATAGCAGTGCAAAAGGCCGGGCTCTGATCCCGGCTGGTGGAAACCAGGGGGTCAGGTCAGTTCACCTATTCCTTCCCGTTCATTTTAGAGTCATCAAGATCGTATTAACCACGTCACGGTCCCTGCCGGGCAGGGCTTTCACGTGGGGGCATCCATGACCAGAACCAAACCATCCCTTAAGTCAGCTATCCTGTTGGCCAAATAGGATCAAGGCGACCGGCGCACCAATTTACCTCGTGACTGAGCCATGTGCGCGCGAAAACCGTCACCACTTCGATGGGGATTCGACATGACATTGCCATTTCACATGCCGTCCACAATCCGCCTTTCGGGTGTAGGTCTTGCCGCTTGTGCGATTGCCACGATTGCTGCCGCAAGTGCGCAGGCGCTACCACTATCCAGCTTCAAGGATCAGGGCGTCGACCATATCTTTGGCAGCTACGCCCCGCGCGGCGACTGCTCAAAGGAACCGCGCGTAACCATCGATGAAAAGGGCATGACGTTCCGCGCCAATGGTCGGGAAATAAAGCCCCCTCGGGTGGAATATGCTCTCACCTTCATGGGCCAGAGCTATGACGGCATCATGGCAGTATTTTTTCCCTTTCCAGTTAGCAGCAATGATTTTGGTCGGGTTCTCATGTATGTGAACGACGACGAGAAGCGCGGTGTCATCCGCTTTGAATCCGATCTGCCGCGCGGCCAACGCCCGGCTTCTTTCCATGCGGCCTTCACGGGTGGCGGCCCGTTCACGCTCTGCCAGGGCAGCGCTCTTGCTGGCACGCCACTGCCGCCACGGCCTGAGCCGGCGGTGGCCGTGCAAGGCATTCCAGCGGAATGGACCAATCTCGCCAGCCTCGTCGGCAAATATCCGGGAAGCTACGCCAAGGACAATATCGACCTGTTCGATAAGGGTACCTTGGCTGCGGCATTGAAGGCCCGGATGGGGCCGAAGATGGCTGCGCTGCGGACCAATCTCTCAGCCGTCTCGCCATTGCAGCGGGCTGGGAACTATTACTATCTTTCCGGCAATGCGCAGCATCAGGGCGGTGTGGAGCAGGCCTATATAATAATAGACCCGGCGCGCCGTGCGGTGCAGGTGGGCCTTTGGGAGCGCGGCAAGCTAACAGTTTATCCGTCTGCTTCGGGCGTTAGGCTGCCGATTGCGCCGGAAATCAAGACGCTGTTGGACAAAAGCCCGCCCGAAACGGCAGTGCCGCTTCCCGGTACACCCTGGGAAGTTGTACCGGTGCAAGGTCGCGCGCCCATGGCTTATGTGAGCGCCGCGGCATCGCCCAACATCGAAGCCCTCAGTCTCTATTGTGAAGGCGGAAAGCCCTACATGGCGATGCTGCTCAACAAGCCCTCCGCCGACAATGCGATGACGATGACGTGGAACTTCTCCGGTCGGCTCGTTAGCATATCCGTTCAGCGCGCCAATGCGAACGGCACTCAATGGATCGGCGGCGTGACGGGCACGCAACTTGTTCCCCTGCTCATGCAGCAAAGCGGGACGGTGATGCTACGTATCAACGGGCGGCTGGAAGGCGAAGCCTCGCTCAGCAATTCAATTGCAGTGCTGCGCGATACCCTGCGGGGATGCGTGCGGCTCTGACCTGTGAGAACGGCGCCGCCTCCATTTCAGGTGCTCTGCCACCTGAATTCTGGACCAGTTGCGGTTAGAGTTTTCCGCCGTAGATATCATTGGCTGGGCGAGGAGTTAGAGCGGGATGACATTTGGCTGATTCAAAGGGGATTCTTTTTTGGGCGGTTTTCTGATTCATATGTGGACGCCCCCTATGGCAAGGGCTTTGTGGTCGCGATGGCTTTGATCGGTTGCTTTCATATGTCCGGCCTGTTTGTGCGGCGTTTTGAGTGCCGCTGGCCTTGATGGAAATCCGCCGGTGAGGTCCCTAGGTGTTTAGTCCCAGCATGTGATGGTGTAAATTTGACCTCATCACAGCGGAGGGAGTTATGGGCCAGGTTCTCCACGGCAGCGCCAAGACCACGCACATCGTTCGAGGCGAGCTACAGCGATCGCAAGCTTCGGTCGCGCACCTTGCGAAGCGATACGGGATCAACGAGAAGACCGTCTTGAAGTGGCGCAAGCGGCAGTCGGTCGAAGACCTGCCGATGGGGCCAAGGGAGCGCCGCAGCACCGTCCTCTCGCCCATGGAAGAAGCCGCCATTGTGGCGCTGCGCGTACAGGCGAGGCTTCCGTTGGACGATGTCTACATCGCGCTGAAGGATGTCATCCCGCATCTGACGCGGTCGTCGCTGCATCGCTGCCTACAGCGGCATGGGATCAGCCGGCTGCCCAAAGCGGATCGCGAGAAGCCCAAGAAATTCAAGGCCTACGAGATCGGCTATTTCCACATCGATATCGCCGAACTGCGTCACGAAGGCGGCAAGGCTTTCCTCTATGTCGCTGTGGATCGCACATCAAAGCTGGTCTTCGCCCGCATTTATCGCAGGGCGACCAAGATGGTGGCAGCCGGCTTCCTCAAATCGCTGATCCGTACAGTACCCTATAAAATCCACACCGTGCTGACTGATAATGGCGTACAGTTCGCTCAGTTCGAGCGTGGCTCTGGCCTCATCTTCCCGCATATCTTCGGTCGTGTTGCCCATGAGAATGGCATCGAGCATCGGCTGACCAAGCCCTACCATCCCTGGACCAACGGCCAAGCCGAGCGCATGGTGCGGACCATCAAGGAAGCGACTGTCAAATCCTTCCATTATGCGTCCATCACCGAACTGCGGCGGCACGTTCGCGACTGGCTGATAGCTTACAACTTCGCCAAGCAGCTCAAGGCTCTCAGGTTCAAAACCCCATATGAGGCCATTGAGGAACTCTGGAAATCAAAGCCAGACATCTTTATCGTCGAGCCACACCATCACATGCTGGGACTAAACACCTAGGCCGCGTTGACAAAAGACTTCAGCCATAGCCGCGTGGCGGCGAGGTTTAGGAAGCTCTCGAACGAGAGAAGGGTTTTGTCATATCGAGTGGCGATGCGTCGTTGCTGTTTGAGCTTTCCGAACATGCGCTCGACGCGGTTGCGGTCCTTGTAACGGCGATAGTCGGGATGCTCTGGCACCTTGCGGTTCGAGCGGGGCGGGATGATCGGCAGGATGCCCCGGGTCAGCAGGCTTTCCCGGAAGCGATCACCATCATAGCCCTTGTCCGCGAGCAGCGCCTTGGGTGTGGCGACGGGGATCGCCATCAGCGGTTCGGCAGCGGTGTAATCAGAAGCCTCGCCGCCGGTCAGGATGAAGCCGACAGGCAGTCCTTGATTGTCGCAGCGGGCGTGGATTTTGCTCGTAAAGCCGCCGCGTGATCGACCAAGAGCGTTCGCACAAGCCCCCCTTTTCCGCCCGCTGCCGAAACATGGCCGCGAACGCTGGTGCTGTCGATCATATGTTGCCAGTCGTCGGTCAGACCCAGATCGACCAGCGTTTGCAGCAGGGCATCCCAGACACCCTGTTCGGCCCAGCGCCGGAAGCGGACATAGACCGAGTTCCACTTGCCGTAGCGCTCGTGCATGTCGCGCCAAGGGCAGCCGACCCGCAGCACGTGAAGCATGCCGTTGAGAAAGCGACGATTATCGCCCGACGGCCGCGCCCAGCGACCACGTTCAGGCGGCAGCAGCGGCCCAATCAGGTCCCACTCCGCATCCGACAAATCCCCGCGACCCATGACTGATCCTCAAAAAGCAGTCTTGAATCAGAAGGAGGAGGATTTGGGAATCCCTTTTGTCAACACGGCCTAATCAAGTTGGCGCGCGGTTGAAGCGCATTGAATCAGACGGGTTGGTTTCACCATTGGCTCGATCGTTACTCATCATTGACTGCCACTGCCAATTCGGTTGTTCGGTATTCTGTTAGGTCGTCAGTTGATAGGGCCCATAGGCTTCCTTCCGGGTCAGCACGACCCAGGCGATCCGGGCCAACTTGTTGGCAAGCGCCACGGAGACGACCCTGAACGGCTTTTTCTCCGAGAGTTTCCTGATCCAGTCGGCCATGGGCGTTGGCTTATCCTTGATGTGGCGCATGACGGCGGTGGCGCCGACGACGAGCAGTCGGCGCAGATATCGGTCTCCCTGCTTCGAGATGCCACCCAACCTGGTCTTGCCGCCGGTGGAGTGCTGCTGCGGAGTTAGGCCGAGCCAGGCGGCGAATTGCCTTCCCGACCGGAACTGATCGGGATCGGTGACGATAGCAGCGATCGCGGTTGCCGTGATCACGCCGAGCCCCGGGATCGCGGCGAGCCTGCGAGAGGCCTCGCTCTCGGCATGCCAGGCCGCGAGTTGCTGGTCGAGCACCGCAATCTGGCTACTGACGCCCATGATCTGACGGATCAGTATCTCTACGGCCGCGCTTGCATAGGATGGAAAAGCATCTTTGTTGGCCAGCACCTGGTCGGTCAGCTTTGCAAGGTTGGCAATGCCGGGGTTAGTGACGAAGCCCAGTTCCGCCAGATGCGCGCGCAGGGCATTGGCGAGCATAGTGCGCTGGCGCACGAGCAGGGACCGGGCGCGATGGGTCATGAGGATGGCCTGCTGCTCGACTGTCTTGACGGGCACGAACCGCATCGTCGGACGCTGCACGGCTTCGCAGATCGCTTCGGCATCGAGGGCGTCGCTCTTGCCGCGCTTCACATAGGCCTTCACGTAGGATGGTGGGATCAAGCGAACCTCGTGTCCCATCTCGGCGAGCGTGCGTGCCCAGTAATGTGCCGTTCCGCACGCCTCAATGCCAATCAGGCATGGCGACAGCTTCGAAAAGAACGGCAGCATCTGCTTGCGGTGCAGCTTCTTCACCAGCACCGTGGCGCCGTTCTCATCGACGCCGTGCGCCTGGAAAACGCTCTTCGCCAGATCCAGTCCTATCGTCGCAATCCTCATCGTGAACGCTCCTCTTTCTGTTCGGGTGACCGACTCGCAGCATAGCGGCTGCGGACCGGTGCAGGGGCGTCCACATCATCAAGCTTTGTGCTGGGATTGGAGGCCAGCAAATCATGTCCAGACCCATATCGACGGATTTACGCGAGCGGCTGGTTTTGGCGGTTTTGCGGGAGGGGATTTCGGCCCGGGCTGCTGCGGCGCGCTTTGGTGTTTCGGTCAGCAGCGCGATTGTGTGGGTCCGTCGGCACCGTGAGACGGGGAGCGTGGCACCGGGCAAGATCGGCGGTTACAAGCCCAACATTCTGTCGGGCGCGCATGGCGACTGGCTGGTCGAGCGAGCCAAGTCAGATTTCACCTTGCGCGGACTGGTTGCCGAACTGGCCGAACGCGGGGTCAGGGTCGACTATGTGCAGGTCTGGCGCTTCGTCCATGCGCGGGGGCTGAGCTTCAAAAAAAAGCGTTCTTCCCGCCGAACAGCTGCGCCCCAAGATCGCAAGGCGGCGCGCGCAGTGGCGCAAGTATCAGGGGCGGCTTGATCCCCGGCATCTCGTCTTCATCGACGAGACCTGGGCCAAGACCAACATGGCCCCGCTCAGGGGCTGGGCGCCCAAGGGCCAGCGGCTGCACGCCAAGGTGCCCTATGGCCATTGGCGCACCATGACCTTCATCGCCGCGCTGCGCTGCGACCGGATCGATGCACCGTGCGTCCTCGATCAGCCGATCAACGGGGCCACCTTTGCCAAATGGGTCGAGCAGTTCCTCGTGCCCACCCTCGCACCGGGCGACGTCGTCATCATGGACAACCTCTCCAGCCACAAACGTCCAGCTATCCGCCAGGCCATCCGTGCCGCCAAGGCCAAGTTGCTCTACCTGCCACCATATTCGCCCGACCTGAACCCGATCGAGCAGATGTTCTCGAAGCTCAAACACCTGCTGCGAAAGGCCTCCGAGCGAACCGCTGAAAACACCTGGCGACGCATCGGATCATTGCTCGATGCCTTCAGCCCACAAGAGTGTGCCAACTACTTCGCCAACTCCGGATATGCATCAACCTAATGTCATCCCGGTCTAATGTGCGCTGGCGGCCCGCGCGTAACGAACAGCTCGGCCAGGGCCGCAAGCACGTCGTCGCTCTTGAGCTTGCGCGCGACCGGCAACGCCAGGCACTCCCGGCTCGCCTCGTCGATGATCGACAGGATCCGGTATTTGCGGCCATCGTGGGTGCGACCCTCGACGAAGTCGTAGGACCAGACATGCCCAGGATACTCGGGCCGAAGCCGGATGCATGATCCGTCGTTCAGCCACAATCGCCCGCGCTTCGGTTGCCTTTGCGGCACCTTGAGCCCCTCGCGTCGCCAGATGCGCTCGACCCGCTTGCGGTTCACATGCCACCCCGCGTCGCGCAGCAACGCAGTCACCCGGCGATAGCCATAACGACCATATTGCCGCGCCAGCGCGATGATATCCTCGGTAAGAGCCGCTTCGTCATCTGCTCCGCGGGGCGCCTTGCGCTGTGTCGACCGGTGCTGCCCAAGCACACGGCACAGCCGCCGCTCGGACACCGGCATCATCATTCTGATGTGGTCGATACAGCGCCTTCGGCGCGCGGGGCTCAGAAGTTTCCCCGAGCAGCTTCCTGCAGGATCAGTTTGTCCAGCGTCAGGTCAGAGATCGCACGACGAAGCCGCGCATTCTCTTTCTCCAGGTCCTTCATTCGCCGCGCCTGATCGGTCTTCAGGCCGCCATATTCCTTGCGCCACCGATAATAGGTCTGCTCGCTGACCGCGATCCGGCGACACGCTTCTGCGGTCGTCGCACCCTGCGCCAGAACAACCTCCGCTTCACGCAGCTTGCCGATAATCTCTTCCGGGTGATGCTTCTTGCTCGGCATTCATAATCTCCTTCGAAATCCAAAATATCATCAATTTTGGACCACTCAGAAGGAGGCAGATCAAAGGCTGGACTGTGCGCTGGTAGTTGAACGCCTCCGGCGACCGGATCGCCTTCCGGACCACCTTGCGCGATAACCGAAGATCACGGGCGATCACCTTGATCGCCTTGCCAGACGCATGCTCACGCCGAATCCGAACCACTGTCTCCACTACGAACATCCCGTTCTCGCCAACTAATCAAACCAGTCAGCCGCCTAAATCCTCGGGATGAAGGGTCCTATTGCACGCTGATCCTCAGCCTTGGCCGAAACGATCAATGGCCTTTACAAGGCGGAGGTGATCCACCGGCGAGGTCCGTGGCGATCCTTTGAAGCTGTCGAATATGCCACGCTCGAATGGGTCGACTGGTTCAACAACAGGCGGCTGCTCAAGCCTATCGGAAACATCCCGCCCGCTGAAGCCGAAGAACGATATGACGCCATGCTGGACGACATCGCCATGGCTGCGTAACTTATGCCAAATGGCCTCCGGCAGTCCCGCGGCGCTTCACTTCATATTCGACGGCGTATACGACCATGCCTTCGACAAACGATTTTAACCGGTACAACTGAGGCCGAGCCAGCAAACCCAATCATACACCGCTACGATCGCGACATCATCGATCGGAGAAAGATGCAAAAACCCCTCTTGACGGTCACGCGACCGTTACAAGTCCACGCTATTTTACCAAGTCCTTGGATATGACCTCGCGCTGGATTTCGGAGGCACCGCCGAAAATAGTGCCCGCCAAACCGTTCAGATGCCTACCGACTATTGCCCAACCGTGTTCTGGCACTGGAGCCTCATTGGAAACTGCGAATGCTGGACCATCGAATGCCAAATCAGGCAGCGCATGGGGCCCAAGGGCTTCCACCGAAGCTTTTTCGATCTCTTGGAGAAGCTCAGAGGCGAGCGTCTTGATGAGCGAAGCTGTCGTGCCGAGACGTTCTCCGGTCTGTCGCTTTGCGACTAGCCGCATGTCTAGCGCTTCGAGCGCCATCACTCGCGCCTCCAATTCGCCCAATCGAAATTGCCTATCTTTTTCGTCAATCAGGCGACTGCCATGGGAATCGCCGACTTCGTTCCGCAGGACATTCTTGAATCGCTCAAGCGCCACGCGCGATCGAACGGATGGCGCGCCGCCGCCTCGTTCGAATTCAAGCAGGTACTTGGCCTGGTTCCAGCCTTTTCCTTCTTCACCAACGAGGTTTTCGACCGGCACGCGAACGTCGTCGAAGAACACCTGGTTAACTTCATGATCGCCGCCAAGAGTAATGATCGGTCGAACCGAAACACCCGGTGATTTCATGTCGATGAGGAGAAAGCTGATCCCTTGCTGCTGCCGTTCCTCCGGCGACGTGCGCGCGAGCACGAAGATCATGTTCGCGAAATGCGCATGGGTCGTCCAGATCTTTTCACCGGTGACGATGTAATGATCGCCATCCCGCACGGCCTTCGTCTTCAGGCTGGAAAGGTCAGAGCCGGCGCCAGGCTCGGAAAAGCCCTGGCACCAGTAGTCTTCGCCGGATCGAATGCGAGGTAGATAGAACTCCTTCTGCCAGGGTGAACCGAACTCGCAGATGACTGGTCCGACGAGATTGATTCCCATGGGCGCGACGGCAGGAGCGCCACAGAGTGATGCCTCGCTCTCATAGATATATCGCTGCATGGGAGACCAGCCACATCCGCCGTATTCCCGAGGCCAGGCATGGGTAATCCAGCCCTTCCGGAATAGCGCCTGATGCCATTCTTTTGACCAGGGGGGATCGACGAATACGCCGGTGGATAACCGACTCGCGCGACGGACGTCCGCCGACAGATGCTCCTCAAGGAAGGATAATACTTCCCGACGGAATTCGAGATCCTCTGGGGCTAGATCAATATCCAAGTTTACCTAACCTTCCATGTTTCAGCCATGCCCCGCAGAAAACGTGACAAAGCGCTTCGAACCAATAGTGGTCAACCGACGTTGCCGCTAAATTGCGCGATTTCTCCAGTGATACTAAGGTGCCGGGATGCCGATGCATCACACCTTGAAATATCCGGCTACGACACCGGTTGAACCGGAATGCGATGAGTCATACCCATCCTATCCTAGCATAAGACAGTCCGGCCATTGCCACCGCCTTAGCCTTACCTAAATTAATATAACGCGTATCATAATTTAAGTCAATCACGGGCCCTAAACTGAGTTTGCGACAATTCGTCAGCCCACACGGGCCGACGTTTTGCAATAAAGGCGTCTACGGCCTCAATGTGATCGACTGTGTGATGCGCCAAGGCCTGATAAGCAGCTGACAGTTCCAAAAGGGGGCCTAACTTCATGTCCTGACCTTCTCGAAGAAGCCGTTTCGCCAAACGTGTCGAATGGCCGGGGTTCGCTGCGATTCGGTCGGCGATATCCAGGGCTCGATCGAGACAGGTCTCGGGCTCCACCACCTCGGTCACCAGTCCGAATTCAAGCGCGGTTGCCGCATTAATCGCGTCCCCGGTCAATGTCATGATGCTGGCGCGCGCCATTCCTACTATGCGCGGCAGGAGCCAGGCACCACCATCTCCCGGGATAATTCCCAGTTTGACGAAACTCTCTGCGAATGCTGCAGTTTTCGAGGCTATTCGGACGTCACACATACAGGCGAGATCAAGTCCGGCGCCAATCGCCGGTCCGTTGACCGCCGCAACCACGGGAACTTCGAGTTCGTACAGGGAAAGAGGAATCTTTTGAATGCCAAGCCGATAGTGATTTCGCTGTTCATACGGATTGCCTGCAAACATTCCATGCCTGGCCGCCATGTCCTTAACATTTCCACCGGCACAAAAAGCGGATCCTGCGCCGGTCATGACGATCACTCTGACAGTATGATCTTCGGTCATTTCGCGGCAAAATTCCTCAATTTCCCTGCTATCATCGCGCGTGGAAATGGCGTTGCGTTGCTCAGGCCTGTTGAGGGTTGCAATAGCCACCGGCCCTTCGCGAGAAACCTTTAGGAATGAGCTCATTTCAAATTCTACTCCGTGTTGACATTTTTGCCGGAATGGGCGTTTAGTCAAACCGCTGCTATATCCGCAACCCCAATCGGTACGGATGCAATGATCGGTGAACCAGGCGTGCCACACGCTTTCGGGGAGTGTACCTCATACATGTTCAGTTCCTTTTCTCTTTCCGACATTCCGGGAGCGGATGAGGAATTCCGCTCGCGCGCGCGCGATCTTGCGGCAAGTGCGGTGGCGAATATGCCTATGGACCGTCGCGCACGCTCATGGATGGGTTTCGATGCCAAATTCAGCCGCCGTTTAGGCCAGGCCGGTCTTATCGGACTGATGCTGCCAGAAGAGTATGGCGGGGCCGGGCTGGGCCCATTCTCGCGCTTCGTGATCGTGGAAGAATTGCTTTCGGCGGGCGCGCCGGTCTCGGCCCACTGGATTGCTGAACGTCAGAGCGCGCCCCTGCTTCTAAAGTTCGGCACCGAGACCCAACGCTACAAGTATGTTCCCGGGATTTGCCGCGGCGAAATATTTTTCTGCATCGGTATGAGCGAACCAAACGCGGGTTCCGACCTGGCAAGTGTCAGGACCAGGGCCGAACCGATCGACAACGGCTGGCTCCTCAATGGCCAGAAAATCTGGACCACCAACGCTTTACATTCGGATTACATGATCGCTCTGGTCCGCACTTCCGGCACGCCGGAAGATCGGCACAAGGGCCTTTCCCAATTGATAGTGGACCTGCGCTTACCGGGCGTGGAAATCAGGCCGATAAGGGATCTCGCTGGAGACGAACATTTCGCGGAGGTTTTCTTCGATAACGTGGAACTCGATACTTCCGCGCTGATCGGTGAAGAAGGAAAGGGCTGGCAACAGGTAGCCGCAGAGCTCGCCTTTGAAAGAAGCGGTCCTGAACGGATTTACTCGTCTCTGGTGTTGCTGGACGGCTGGCGACAGCACTTGCGGAATTCTGGGCGATCCGACGAAACGACCGCACGCACCTTGGGATCGCTGGTCGCGCGATTCAGCAGTTTACGCGCTATGTCGCTCGCTTGCACTGCGCAGCTGGCTTTAGGCGAAAGTCCTGTCGTCGAAGCCTCGATGGTCAAGGATCTCGGCACAGCGTTCGAGCAAGACATACCCCGCATCGTGGGCGATGACCTGGCGTCCCATCCCGAGGAAGACGTCGATCAGGATCTGTACAAGACATTGGCTTACATCGAGATGATCTGTCCGAGCTTTTCTCTAAGAGGAGGAACGCGGGAGATTCTCAGAGGCATCATCGCTCGCGGAATGGGGTTGCGATAATGGACGAAATCGGCCTTCTTGAACCGTTTGACCGGATGCTTGCCGATCTGTTCAGCAGCGCGACCCTGCGGCAAATCGGACGGGGTGAGCTGGATCCAGAAATTTGGATTACTCTGGAATCTTCGGGTTTCCTTGATGCACTAGTGTGCGAAGAGAGCGGCGGGGCGAATCTGTCTTTTGCCACTGTCCTGCCTCTCTTCTTGGCGATGGGACGAAGAGCGGTTCCGCTCCCGGTCGGCGAAACCATCGTGGCCCGCGCCTTGCTGGCGCAAGCGGGAAGCGATTATCGCCTCGGGCCAATCGTGCTCGGCGTTCCATCATTGATACTCCCAGGTGCGGAACACGCAAATTTTGTTCTGACGGAGGATTCGCGCGGAGTGAAACTACAACGTCTGGATGGCGTCGAAACGGTCGGCGCTTCCCGCGATCCGCTTTCGAGGAAAGAGCCAGCCATCGGGATGGAAGAAGGCCGCGTGACAAAGACCGCCCCGGCTGCCGCAGTGCTGTATGCCGCCTTGATTGTCGGCGCGAGCGAGGCAGTTCTGGAAATGTGTGTGGACTACGCCCTCCAGCGTACCCAATTTGGGAAACCGATAGCGCGCCAACAGGTGCTTCAGCAGAATCTTGCGCTTGCTAGCGAACATGTAGTCGCCGCGCGAATGGCCTGCGAGACGGCAGTCCGGCATAGCAGTTGGCCAAGTCCCCTGGCAGCTGCAAGCGCCAAATTGATCGCCTCGCGTGCGGCACCGGTCGTTGCCGGGATCGCTCACGGCCTGCACGGGGCAATTGGAATCAGCGGCGAACACGATCTCAATCTTCTTATTCGACGAATCCATGCCTCGCGCCTGGCGGGCGGAGCCGAGAATTACTGGGCCGGCCTGATCGGTCGCGAAATACTGGCTGATCCTAGATCCACGCTCGATCTCGTTCGCGAAGAGATGTTTTCGTAGAGTCTGAATTCAGAATCATTGGTGATGATTTTATGAGCTTGCGAGTCTGCGGGTGATGAGCTGGATCAAGGCGAGGTAGAGCCACGCCGCGGCGCTTCCTGCCCTTGATCTTCTTGCCCGCATCAGAGCCGCCCCGCGGCTCAGGACGTTGAAAGCTTGGCTAGTCGCAGAGCGTGCTCTCGCTTGTTGCCGTACATCTCTTGCAAAGCGAGTCCGCGCTTGTAGTGGTGTGAGAGTTCATATTCGTCCGTCAATCCGATGCCCCCGTGAAGTTGGATTGACTGCTTGCCAATGAAGTCAAAGGCTTTTGCGACCGTTACCTTGGCGGCGGAAACGAGCTTGGCAGCGTGATGTGTTCCCGCCGGAAAGATGCACAGCCCGGCAACTACACTTCGTGCCAATTCGTAATGCATGAGCATTTCGGCCAGACGGTGGCGGACTACCTGATTTCCGGTGAGCGGACGCCCAAACTGAACACGACTGTTCGTGTACTCGGTCGTCAGTTCGAACATCCGCCTCAAAATCCCCAGGCTTTCGGCGACAGCTGCGCGGGCACCCCGGTCATGCATGCCTTCAATAGCGCGGACAGCACCTGCGCCACTGGCGACCATCGCTGCGGATGTTAATCTGGTGTTTTCGAATTCAAAGTCCGCCGCCAAGGTCCCATCGATGAGCCTGTACGTCCTGGTTGAAATCCCTTCGGTTCCTGCCGGCACAAGCAATAGTATCAAACCATTCTCAGCGTCCTCATTCGCCAGAAGGGCGCTAACCAGGAGAAAGTCTGCCTCTGGATAGGAAACGACGTGCTTGGTGCCCCATAGTGTAATGTTTCCGCCATCGATCTTCGCTCGGCACGCGATTGCGGCAGCGTCGAACCGCCTGGCACCTTCTGAGAGCGCAACGCCGACGGTTTTGGTTCCTGCCTGCATCTCGGCAGCCAGGGTTCGCGCCCGACCCTCGTCGTCGAATTCCTGGAGGGCTACCGCAGGTATGACAATGTTTTCCGAAAATGGCTCAACGGCCAGCCGGTAACCCAATTCTTCCTGTATGATAGCGATTTCCGCTGCTGTTCCGCCAAGACCGCCCAAACCATCAGGGATTGGCAAGGACAACACGCCCAGATCCGCCAGCGCTGACCAGTTTTCCGGATCGTATCCGCGGCGCTGCTCCAGAAACTGCTGTCTGTGCGCAACGGAATACCGGTCATCAAGAAACCTTGCGATGGTTTCACGGTACATCGCCTGCTCTTCGGTAGGGTTGAAATGCATAATAATCCCAAAAAGAGTTTCGTGTATAATTTTGATGCCGCGCTTTGATTGCGTTGGCAAGAGATTTAGCAAGTTTAGGTCCTTATCCCTCTGTCACGAGAGGCGAATCGCCGAACGATCCGCCGCGATCTGAGTGCTCGGAGTCTGCCAGAAATGGCTGAATTCCGTGCCTTGATAGCAGCGTCGCGAATGAGTGCAGGGAAATCGCAGGTCACTGCCCGCTTCGCCGTGCGTCAAAAGTATAACAGTGCGTATATAGTGTTGCAATCCAACTCTGTGGCTGTTATCTGGCGGGCAATCAGAGCGTCCGGGATTCATGCCGCGCTGAGGGAGATGGAGAGGAAATGAAAGCCCTAGAGCCGATCTCGATCGCCGGTGTCGAAATCCCGAACAGGGTGGTGCGAACCGCTCACAGCACGCATTTTGGTAGCGGCGGAATTGTCCCCAGCCTTATAGACTATCATGTCGAACGTGCGCGTGGCGGCGTTGGTCTGACGATTCTCGAAATCGCAGGGGTGCATCCCACCTGCCCGTCTTCGATCTGCAACTTCGACGATTCGGTAATCGAAGGGTACGAACAATTGATGCGGGCCATCCGGCCCCACGGCATGCGGGTGTTCCAGCAATTATGGCACGCGGGACATAACGGGGTCCCAATTGACGGGAGCCCCCCATGGTCTTCCTGCGATCTTCCAAGCCCGGTGCTCGGGATAGTGCCCATCACGATGAGCCAGTCCCAGATCCGGGAGATGGTAGAGGCTTTCGCTGCTGCTGCGGAGCGCTGTCAGAGGGGCGGGATCGACGGGGTGGAGCTGCACGGCTCGCATGGTTACCTGCCGCAGCAATTCATGTCCGCCATGCTCAATCGGCGAGAGGACGAATATGGCGGCAGCTTCGAGAACCGGATGCGGTTCACCGTGGAAGTGCTGGCGGCAATTCGCGAGCAGGTCGGCCCCGGCTACCCCGTGGGCATTCGCCTCAGCCCCGAAATCGTCGAAGGCGGAATGACGCCCGAGGAAACAGCCCGCGCGGCCAGCTATCTCGAGGAACGGGGGCTGATCGATTTTCTCGACGTATCGATGGGCGGGTATTTCGCCTTTCCCAAGATGATCGGCGGAATGTTCGAGCCGGCGGGTTACGAGCTGGCGACCAGTGCGCCCGTGACCGCGGCGGTAAAGGTTCCACGGATCGTTACAGGCAGGTTTCGTACGCTTGAGGAGGTCAGTCAGGTCATTGCCGAGGGGACGGCGGACCTAGTCGGCATGACCCGCGCGCACATTGCCGATGCCGCGATCGTCCGCAAAACGCGCGAGGGGAGGGAGGCAGAAATCCGCCCCTGCATTGGCTGCAATCAAGGTTGCGTCGGAATGCTGCTCGGTCCGGAACGGCGTATGGGGTGCACGGTCAATCCCTATATCGGGCGGGAAGGCGAAGTGAGCGACGATCGTCTGCCGCCCGCAGATGCAAAACGAACGGTACTGGTCATAGGAGGCGGGCCGGCAGGGATGGAGGCGGCTCGGGTTTCCCGGCTGCGGGGACACAACGTCATTCTCGCCGAAGCGGCCCCCCAACTTGGCGGCCAGGTGAGGATCGCGGCGCTGGCTCCCCGGCATCAAGGGATCGGCGATTACACTCTTTGGCAGGAGGCGGAAATCTATCGCCTGGGCGTCGATGTGCGGCTCAGCACATATCTGGATGGGGGCGATGCCGACGCTTTCGGAGCGGACCGGATCATCATTGCCACCGGTTCCAGTCCGCGGGTGGACGGGGTCCAGATGGCTATTCCCGCCCGCCCCATGAAAGGAATCGAACATCCCGATGCAATATCATCGATCGACTTTTTTTCCGGTCGGCATAATTCCTGCCCTGCCAGTGCGATAGTGGTCGATGACGTCGGGCATTACGAGGGCATTGCGGTCGCCGAAGCGCTCATCGAGCGTGGCTCGGATGTCACTTTCGTCACCCGTCACAAGTCCTTCGCCCACCTGCTCGAATCGGCGTTGCAGCCAGTGCCGGCGCTGCAGCGTCTCAACCGCGGGAGCTTTCGCCTGCACCTGCGCTCGCACGTGGATTCGTTCAACGGGTCCGAGGCAGTCATAAGCGATCTGAACGGCGGAGGCACAAGCACCGTCCGGGCAGATTGGGCAGTTATGGTCAGTCATAACCGGCCTGCGATCGAGCCATTTGCCGATCTTCTGGGGACCAGATCCGACATCGCGATTGTTGGGGATGCCAACAGCCCGCGCTTTCTTCTCCGCGCGATCGCCGAGGGGAACCGGGCAGGCTGTATGGCATGATAGAGTTCGTATTGAGAGCCGAGAGTGCAGTTGCTGCTAGATAAATTGATGGAAAGAGGACGACCATGACTTCTACGGTACAAGATGCGGATCCCGCCCAGTTGGATTTTGCCAATCCGCAGGTGATGGAGTGTCCCTATCCCATCTACGAGAGCTTGCGTGAAAAAGCGCCGGTTTACTTCGCGGAGAAGTTGGGATTCTGGCTCATTACCCGCTACGACGATTGCCTGAATGCCATCCGCGATCCACAAGTATTTTCGAGCAAGATGGGTTTTCGGCCCGGCTCGGTTCCCGATGAGGTAATGCGGATTTACAACGAAGAAGGCTTTGGGGATCTTCCCGATACCTTGGTCAGCAACGATCCGCCATCGCACACGCGTTATCGCAAGCTGGTCGACCGCGCTTTTACCGCCGGTCGCGTGCGTCAGATGGAAGATTACATGGTGGTGGTCGTCAGGGAATTGATCGACGCCTTTATCGAGAAGGGTCGCCTCTCGGTCATGCAGGACTTCGCTGTCCCCGTTCCCATGTATGTGATTGCGGACCAGCTGGGCGTGCCGCGCAGCCACCGGGACAGGTTCAAGGAATGGTCGGATTCGGCGGTTGCCCCGCTCGGCCTGCTTTTGTCTGACGAGAGAAAAATCGAATGCGCCAAAAGTGCAGTCGAAATGCAACATTACTTCGTTGAGGTCTTTGCCGATCGCCGGGCAAATCCGCGCGACGACATGATTTCGGATCTGGTCACCAAGGAAATCGACGGAGCTCCGTTGAGCATCCCGGAACTCCTGTCGATCCTCAATCAGCTTCTCGTCGCCGGCAATGAGACCACGACCAGCGCAATCGCTGCGTCCATAGTGCGCCTGGCCAACGAGCCCGAACTGGTCGAACTCCTCGCCAAAGAACCGGGCAAATGCGACAATTTCGCAGAAGAAATTCTGCGTCACGAGTCTCCCGTCCAGGGACTGTTCCGGATGACGACTGCGGATGTCGAGGTCGCCGGCGTTACCATTCCCAAAGGCAGCCTTGTAAACCTTCGCTATGGCTCGGCGAACCGCGACGAGCGAAAGTATGAATGCCCCGAAGTATTCAACGTGGCTCGCGCGAACGCGTCATCCCATCTAGCATTCGGGGCCGGCATCCACCACTGCATCGGCGCTCAGCTGGCGCGTCGCGAAATCGCGATCGCCGTGCGCGAACTGACGGCCCGGCTGAAGGACATCCGCCTGGTCGAGGCGGACAAGATTTCGCATGCGCCGAGCGTGATCCTGCGGGCTCTCAATGAATTCGAGATCGAATTCTCGAAGCGGTGAGATCCCAGGTGAGAACAGACATGACCTACGACTATGATGTAATCGTGATTGGCGGCGGAGGGGCCGGGATGGCAGCCGCCATCACGGCTTGTGATTCCGGCGCGCGCGTGGCGCTTCTGGAAGCCGCAAACCAGCTTGGCGGCTCGACGGCATTGTCGGGCGGTGTGGTTTATGGTGCCCCGACCAGCATCCAGCGGGCTGCCGGCATCGACAGCGACACAGTCGATGCAATGTTCGAATATTACATGACCTTGAACCAGCACAAGGTGGAACCGTCGATCGTTCGGCGGCTCTGCGAGTTGTCCGGACCGGCGATCGAATGGCTCATCTCGATGGGGGTCGAGTTCGATCCGGCTGAACTGTATGCCTCCGGTGTGGAAAGCGTTCCGCGAGGCCACAAGACAACGGGCAACGGCGCCGCCTTGTCAGAGGTGCTGGACCGCGAGGTCAACCGCCGCAATATCGACGTTTCGCGGGGCTGCCGCGTGACCGCGCTGCACACAGACGAACACGGTTGTGTGCGCGGCGTCGTACTGGATGGCGAGACCGTAAGCGCGAATAGCGTGATAATCGCCACAGGAGGCTTCGGTCACAACCGGCTCCTCCTGAACCGTCACTATCCCGAAGCCGCCCAGCACGGCGATTGGACTTGGGCCATAACCGCCAAGACCTGCACTGGCGATGGCCTGTTGATGGGCCAGGAAGTCGGCGCGGATATTGCCGGTCACAATCGCGGGTTGCTGCTGACCACGCCCGGTTTCTATCGCGATCTCGAAGTCTTCGTCCCGGGCTGGCTGGTCTATGTCAACCGCGAGGGGCGCCGCTTCATCAACGAAACCACCGAATATGCGGTCATGGCCGGGGTCGTGAAGGACCAAATTGGCGGGTCTATCTTTGCTATCTTCGACGAGAATGCACGCGCCACTGCCGTGCCAGAGCCTCGCTATGCCGCAGCCCACAAGGCGGGGATCATCACGCTGAACTGGGTGACCGACAAGATCGACGAACAGATCGCCAAGGGCAAGGTCATCAAGGCGCAGACCTTGGCCGAACTCGCCGACCTGGTCGGTATCGAAAGCGGCGCGTTGGAAACCACGATCGCCCGTTACAATTCGGATTGCGAGCAAGGGGTGGACAGCAAATTCCACAAGGACGGCGCACTGATGAAGCCTGTCGCCCAACCGCCCTTCTATGCCGCCGAAATCCGCCCTGCGATTGTCTGTCTGACCTCGACCGGCTTGCGGGTGGACAGGGACATGCACGTTCTCGACTGCGCAGACCGCCCCATCGGCGGGCTCTTTTCTGCCGGAGAAGTGTCGGGCGGTGTTTTGGGTGACAGATATATAGGCGGCGGAAATTCGATCGCCAACGCGATCGTCTTCGGACGTGTCGCAGGTGAGCAGGCGGCGCGTGAAGCGGGCCTTGGAACCGACAGGGAGCAAGCATGATGGCAAACGAATTTTCGCTAGACGGCAAAGTGGCGCTCGTCACCGGCGCGGCACGGGGCATTGGCCTCGAAATCGCTTGCCGGCTTGCGCAAAGCGGCGCGCAGGTGGTTTTCACCGATGTCGAACCAGAACTCGGTCCCGAGGCCGCCGCTTCGGTGCAGGGTGGCTCATACCGCAATCTCGACGTCACGGCGCAATCCCAATGGGAAGACACGATCCAGGAAATTCGTGACCAGCATGGTCGCCTGGACATTCTCGTCAATAATGCCGGGATCAGCCCGGCCGGGAACATTGAACAAAGCGATCTGGCTTTGTGGCGGCGCGTTCAGACCATCAATGTCGAGAGCGTGTTTCTCGGGTGCCGAACCGCGCTGCCGCTGATGCGCCAATCTGGCGAAGGCGGTTCGATTATCAATCTCAGCTCGATTCAGGCCCTGCGCCCCGCAGCCGAACTGGCTGCCTATTCCGCATCGAAGGCCGCCGTGCGGGCTTTGACCAAATCGGTGGCACTCCACGCTGCCCGTGACCGGATACGTTGCAATTCGGTGCACCCAGGCGGGGTGCATACCCGAATGCTTGACGATTTCGCCGCGCTTACCGGCGATGCGGAAGCGGCGCTGCTCAAGCTAAATGCCGCAAACCCCTTGGGGCGGGTGGGTTTGCCGCTCGATATTGCGAATGGCGTTCTCTATCTCGCCTCAGACCTCTCGGCTTGGGTCACGGGCCTCGAACTTGTGATCGATGGAGGTTCGACCCTGTGAGGGAAGGTGTCCTCGATCCTTCAGGCTGGCGGTTGTGGCGCAGCCAGGACGAGATGAAAGATCTGGTCAAAACGGGCGTGTGGGAAAACCGCACCACTTGGCAGGATGCCGTGGCCTTTGCTCAGTCAGACCCCGACGGCGTCGCTATCTGGTTCGACGACGGTTCCGAGTTGACTTACCGTCAGGGATGCGAGGAGGCGATTACGCTTGCTGCCTCGCTGAAGGAACTGAGCCTGCGCAAGGGTGACGTGGTCAGCGCCACCCTGCCGAACTGGCGGGAGATGGCGATCATCAACCTAGCTTGCTGCGCCCTCGGCCTGGTCATCAACCCGATCATTCCGATTTACCGCGATCGCGAGGTGGGCTTCATTCTGAAGGACGCTGGCTCGCGCCTGCTGTTCACGCCGGGCGGTACGGGGAGCTTCGACTATCTCGCCATGGCGGCGCGCATTGCGGCAAAGACCCCTTCGCTGGAGCACATCGTGACGGTGAGGCCGGGCGAAAGCGAGAGCGCAACCCTGAGCTACGCTGAGCTTATCGAGAAAGGGAATCCCGAACAATTTGAAGCTGCGGAGGTCGATCCCAGTCACGTCAAGCTCTTGATGTATACCTCCGGCACCACGGGAATTCCCAAAGGGGTTCTGCACAGCCATAATACGCTGAGGCGTTCTGCGGCCAATTCCCGCGAGGCGCGAGGAGTGGGGGAAGGCGACATCACCCTGATGGCGTCGCCGGTTACTCATGTGACGGGCTATTCGTCGCTCGAGCAGGCATTCAATTCCCCGATCAAGACTGCTCTCATGTCACGCTGGGATAAGGCAGCGGCCATTGATTTCATCAATCGCACAGGGGCCACCCTGACGGTTGGCGCAACCCCTTTTCTCAAGGAGCTTCTGGACGAAGCGGAAGCGCGCGGCACCGGCCTGCCGAGCCTGCGTCAATTTGCCTGCGGTGGCGCGGAGGTGTCTCCCCAGCTGATCGTCCGGGCTCATGAGACGCTTGATAATTGTCGCTGCTTCCGGGTCTTTGGAAGCACTGAGGTGCCGCTCGTCACACAAGGATACCTGCGGCCCGAACATGCAAATCTGGCCGCCGAAACCGACGGCCGGATCTACAATTACGACGTGCGCATCGTCGATGCAGACGGCCGCGATGTCGCACCTGGCGAAGAGGGAGAAATCCTCGCGCGGGGGCCGTCGATGTTCCTTGGGTACACCGATTGGCAGGAAACGATGAAGGCGGTCGACGGGAATGGCTATTTTCATACCGGCGATCTCGTTCGCGCTGGGCCAGAAGGCAGCATTGTCGTCAGCGGGCGGTTGAAAGATCTCATCATCAGGGGTGGCGAAAACCTCAGCGCGAAAGAGATCGAGGATGTCCTGAGTCTTCATCCTGCCATTCAGGAGGCTGCGGTGGTCTCGATGCCTGATCCAAGGCTGGGAGAAGGTGTCTGTGCCTTTCTCGTTCTGCAGGCCGATTGTCCGGCGCCAAGCGTTGGCGAACTCAGCCAGTTTGTGCGGCAACAAGGCCTTGCCCCTCAAAAAGCACCAGCCAGAATCGAAGTAATCAGCAAATTTCCAATGACTGCCTCTGGCAAGATTCAGAAAAATGTTCTGCGTGAGAGAATTCGTGAAATTATATAAATATTTGGGGAGAGAACTTATGAACAATAATCACAACTTTTTGTCGGGTTGCGCAATTGCTGCTCTTGCCTGGAGTGGATTTTCTGCGCCGGCCTTTGCCCAGAACGCCAGTGAACAGGTTGCGGAGACTGCGGATCCTGCCGAGAGCGATGAGATCGTAGTTACTGCCCGTCGGCGTGACGAAGCGCTCCAGGATGTCCCGATTACCATCGCATCCATTGGTGGTGACGAACTCGAGAAGTCGCAGATCACCAAACCGGAAGCACTTGCGGCGCGCGTGCCCACATTGAATATCGCGGTGGGCGGTTCGGGTTCGGGCGGCCAGATGAGTCTGCGTGGGATCGGATCCTCGAATGTGTCTGCGGCGTTCGACAGTGCAGTTGCGCTCGATTTCGACGGCATTGTGGTCAGTTCCATGCGCCTGGTCCAGTCTGGGTTTTTCGACGTCGCCCAGATCGACATTCTGAAGGGACCGCAGTCGTTGTATTTCGGCAAGAGCGCTACCGCTGGCGTGGTTTCGATCCGGTCTGCCGGTCCTACGTCGTCACTCGAAGCATCATTGCGCGGGTCCTACGAATTCGAAGAGAAGGGCTATACTGTCGAAGGATACGTTTCCGGACCGATCAGCGACACTCTGGGTTTCCGCATCGCCGGCCGCTTTAACAAGATTGACGAGCTCTATTTCAATGCGGCACCAAATGTGGCCCACCCCTATCGCGCGGAGAAGAACATCAATCTGCGCGGCACGCTCGAATGGGAGCCGAGTGCAGACTTCACTCTCAATCTCAAAGCGAACTATGTCGGTCACAATAACAACGGCGAGATCCGGCACACACAGATTTTCTGCGGAGCGAACGGCTTAGCCGACCCCCTGCATTTGCTGGGCGGGGCTGTGGTCATTCCAGCTGGCTACGATTGCAACGCTTTCGACAATGTTTTCTGGTTGCCGGATTCCGCAGTTCCCTTGGGCGCAATGGCACCTCCGGGCATGGATAATAACGGAGGTGTTCCGTTCAACGATACGGATACGTACCTGATCCGCGCAAAAGCAGACATAGCGCTGCAGGATAATTTGTCGCTGGCGCTGGTGACCGGATATTTCGACTTCAAATCGCGCGGTCAGGATTTCTATGGTTATGGCGGCGTGATGGGGGTCGGTACCGATCTTAACCTCAACCGGAACCAGCAGTTCACGCAGGAAATTCGTTTCGCCAGCGACAATGAAGGACCGTTCAACTGGCTGGTCGGCGGTTTCTACGAGCGCCGCGACATCCTGTTCGAAGCAGCGCAGAATGCAGTCAACATTTCATTTCTGGCGGCCGACCCCATTACGGGTTCGACATTTGACTGGCGCCGTCAGCATTACACCAAGACTGACGCATACTCGGTCTTCGGCAACGTTTTGCTGGAACCCACAGAAAACCTCGAGCTGTCGGCTGGCCTGCGTTACACCAAGGAAAAGAAGATGAACCGGATCGAGGTTCCTTACGTTCACCGTATATTATCCGGCCCGCCGTTCAACTTCATCGCAAGCGGTTTCGAATCGCCGCAGATCCGCTTCCAGGACGATAATTTCTCACCAGAAGTATCGGTGAAATACAAGATTTCCGACGATGCCCAGGTCTATGCTTCCTACAAGAAGGGCTTCAAGTCAGGCGGAATCGACAATAGCGCCTTGCCCTCAAGCGGGTTGAGTGCCATCGTTGCTTCGGGCGACTATTCCTCGCTCATCTTCGCTTCCGAGACGGCCGAAGGTTTTGAGGTCGGATTGAAAAGTTCACTGGCTCAGAACAAAGTGCGATTGAACATGTCGCTGTTCAACTACACCTTCTCGGGCTTGCAGATACAAAGCTTCGATCCGGTCGCCATCCAATATAGCACAAGCAATGCTGGCCAACTGCGATCACGCGGCGGCGACCTTGAGCTCCGCTGGAAAGCGCCGACGGATGGCCTGACCCTTAGTGCGGCAGTCGCTTATACTGATGCCGAATTTACCGAGACCTTCATCAGCAATGCCGGAATCGACCTCAAAGGCAGGGCTGCACCAAGAGCGCCCAAGTGGTCAGGCAATCTGTCTTTCGACTGGGAGATCCCGATCTCTAATAGCCTCGACTTCAGTGTGTTCGGTTTGGCTAACTACAGCGGTTCCTATTTTGCCGATGCAACGACCTTGAATGACTATGTTCAGAAAGACTACGTCACATTGGATGCCAATGTTACGATCAGTTCGTCGAATGATCGTTGGCGCATTTCCTTGTTAGGAAATAACCTGACCGACAAGATCTATGTCAATCAGGCATCTGGTCGACCGTTCCGGCAAGCCGGAGTGGGTGACGACTTGGCACTCACACAGAACAGGGGCCGGCAGGTCTTCGTAGAGTTCGCTGTTAAGTACTGAGTCTCTCAAGTTTGATGTCATTGTGGATAGAGGAGTCTCGATCATGATAGAAACGCTGACCGGAACAAATCGATCAAGAGGATTATCCTATCAGGAACTCCTCAAGACTGATTCGAAAAGCGTACCTGCGTCGCTGAAGAAGGAATCGGCGCTGGATCATACTCCTCTATCTATCGATGTTGAGCGATATTACAGTCGCGAATTCCACGATCTGGAAGTCGAAAAACTCTGGCGGCGCGTGTGGCAATTGGCTTGTCACGAAGACGAAATTCCCGAGGTTGGGGATGCATTGGTCTATGACATCGCGTCGCTTTCTTTTGTTGTGGTGAGGACGGGAGAAGATGAATTCTCCGCCTATCCCAACGCCTGCCGCCACAGGGGGCGCCGCCTGCTGGATTGCCCCAAAAAGGGGCTCACCAATTTCCGATGCCCTTTCCACGGTTGGTCGTGGAAACTTGATGGGACACTCAAAGAGGTTCCATGCCACTGGGATTTCCCAAACGTCACCGAAGAAACGCACTCACTTCCCAAGGTGAAAACCGGCCGCTGGGGTGGGTTCGTGTTCATCAACCCAGACCCGGACGCGCAGCCCCTCAAGGAGTTCCTGGGGGACATTGACGAACACTGGACAACCCTTCCCTTCGAACGTCGCTACAAGGCCGTGCACGTCGCCAAAAAGCTGCCCTGCAATTGGAAAATTGCACAGGAAGCCTTCATGGAATCCTATCACGTGATCGCGACGCATCCTACTCTGCTGTATGAGATGGGGGATGCTAACTCGCAGTACGACGCTTTCGGGGTGCTTTCACGCGCCATCTCCGCGCAAGGCATAGCCAGTCCGCATATTGAGGCCGAACTTGCGGGCGAGCCGTTTGACGATACCACGCCCTTTACCGTCTACCGTCACCCCATAACTGGTGATCTCTATGAGCGCCTCAGTGAGGGCCGCATACGTTTGACAAAGGCGGATGGCCGGGTCGGGGTGTTCAATGCACAGGCAGAGCCGCTGGAGGGCGAGTTGAAAAATGCGGACCTCCACATTTGCAACTGGTTCGCGGGCAGGTTGACCCCCGATATGGAAGCGGCAAGCCATGCTTTCGGCGCCTTGCCGGTGGTCGAAGCCCGTGCGAGTCGCGCTGCTGCCAAGCGGGAGCAATTGCGACCGCTGATGGGGGACGAGATCGACGGGGTGTGTGACGCCGAATTGGTCGATTCAATATATTACAGCATCTTTCCGAACATTAGTCCGTGGGGGTGCTACAATCCAATCTTCTACAGGTTCCGACCAGATGGCGATAATCCGGAACAATGCATCCACGAAATCATGTTCATGCTTCCGGTTCCCAAAGGACAAGACCGACCGAAGCCGGCTTCGATCCATTGGCTCGGCCTAAATGATGACTACATGGAGGCTCCCGAACTCGGTTCGTTGGCGAAGGTGTTCAATCAGGATAATTTGAACCTGCCGGCAGTACAGCTGGGGTTGCGCAATGTTCCTGGGGGCAAGATCATGCTGGCGGAATATCAGGAAGCCAAGATCCGGCATTTTCATGCCACTTTGGACGATTGGCTCGATTAATAGTCCTGCGCAGGCTCGTTGGCGCCCACAGATAAACGTTTTTCAAGGTCAATGTATGAACAAATCAGATTCCTCCCATGCCTTCACGCCTGAGTTAGCGAGATCGATTTATCGCAAAGCGTATCTCATCAACCGCACGGACCAACGATTCCGGGCGATGCTGACGAATGGTGAATTGGCAGTTGCATACTACCCTGTTCGTGGACAGGAGGTCACCGCAGCCGCTGCGCTGTCTGCATTGCAGCCCGAAGACTATCTGGTGACAACCTATCGCGGCCTTCACGATTCCCTGGCCAAGGGGATTCCATCACGCTTGCTATGGGCCGAGTTTGCCGGAAAACGCACCGGGACCTGCAAGGGCAAGGGCGGACCGATGCATATCACTTATCCCCCGACCGGGGTAATGGTGACGACAGGAATCGTCGGGTCGGGCATTCCGATCGCCAATGGCCTGGCAATGGCCGCGCAAATTAGAGGCGAGCACCGGGTAGCGGTGGCGAGTTTCGGTGACGGGGCCAGCAATATCGGCGCGTTCCACGAAGCGCTCAACATGGCGTCGGTTTGGAAACTGCCGGTTGTTTTCCTCTGCCAGAACAACCAATACGCCGAGCATACGACGCTCGCGGCAGGTACTTCAGTGACGAGCATCGCCGAAAGAGCTGCGGGTTACGAAATGCCCGGCGTGTCGTGCGACGGTCTCGATCCCGAAATGATGTATCAAACAATGGCCGCAGCGGTTGCTCGTGCCCGTGCTGGAGACGGCCCTACCCTGGTCGAAGCACATACGTACCGCTTGCAGGGTCATATCTTCGGCGCTGATTACAGTTATATTCCCAAGGAAGAGCTCAAGGCTGCCGAAGAGCGGGCCAGCATGATGCGCCTTCGCCAAAGGATCAGCGAGAGACAGGTCACCGATTCCGATCTCGCGCAGATCGAACAGGAGGTGGACGCCGAAATCGAAGATGCCGTGGCGTTCGCACTGAAAAGTGATCCGCCGGATCCGGACGAGATCAGGTTCGACATCTACGAAACGGAGCAGGCAGCATGAGCGGAAAAACTATCAGCTTCGGCCAGGCTCTCAATGCTGCGCTCGATGATGCGATGGCGGACGACGGAAATGTCATGATTCTTGGCGAGGATGTTGCCGACGAGCAGGGCGGCGGCGTGTTCAAGGTCAGCAAGGGCCTTTCGAGCAAATACGGAACCAGTCGCGTTCGTTCGACTCCCATTTCTGAACAGGCCATCCTGGGCGCGGCAGTGGGTGCGGCGATTGTTGGCATGCGTCCGGTGGCCGAGATCATGCTGATGAATTTCATCACGGTCGCGATGGACCAGCTGGTCAATCACGCCGCGAAGCTGCGCTTCATGTCGGGCGGCCAGACCAATGTGCCGCTGGTTGTCCGAACGACGACCGGGGCTGGTGTGGGTTTCGGAGGTCAGCATTCCGATATGCTGGAAGCCTGGTTTGCTCATGTTCCCGGCCTAAAGATTGCGACCGCCTCGAACCCGGCGGATGCCTATGGCCTGCTTCGCTCTGCGATTGACGATGAAGATCCCGTTATCCTGATCGAGAATATCACACACTACGGAATGACAGGCCCCGCCCCAGAGGCTGGTTATCGCGTGCCGCTGGGCAAGGCAGCGATTGCGCGCGAGGGAAGGGACGTCACTCTTGTTACTTACGGACGCGGTGTAAGCGATAGCCTGAAGGCGGCCAGCCTGTTGGCTGATGAAGGTATCGCCGCTGAAGTCATTGACTTGCGCACCATAGCCCCGTGGGATGAACAGGCGGTTTTCGCTTCTGTCGCCAAGACAAAGCGCGCTGTAATCGTCCACGAAGCAGTTCGTCCTTTCGGGGCCGGAGCCGAGATTTCCGCTCGCATTCACGAAGAACTGTTCTCTGATCTACTAGCGCCAGTTCAGCGGGTCGCGTCCTATCCCTCTCCGGTTCCCTTTGCGAAGCCACTGGAGACAGCATTCCTCTATAGTGTCGATGACATTGTTCGTGCGGCACACGCAACAACAGATAAGGCAATTAACTCATGACTATAGAAGTTCGCATACCAAAGCTTGGGATGAGCATGGAAACTGCAACCCTTTTGGAATGGTGCGTTGAAGATGGTGCGCAGGTCAGTGCTGGCATGCCACTTTATACGGTCGAGACAGACAAATCGACCATTGAGGTGGAAGCGCCGGCCGACGGACAGATTGAGATAATCGGCTTGGTCGATACTGAATATGAGGTCGGCACTCTCATTGCTCGTATTTCCTGAAGCCTGTTGGGAAAGTGGAGAAGACCCGAAATGCGTGACGAGGTATTTGTTGTCGACCAGGCCGGGAAGGCTCGCATTGTCGCCGGGAAGAACCGCACCAATGGACAGATTGTCTTTCCATATCCAGATGGAGAGGGCGAGGGGGCATACGAACGGATCGAGCTTCCGCAAAGCGGGACTTTGTGGACGTTTACCATACAACGTATTCCGCCGAAGAACCCGCCCTATGTAGGCGTGACCAATCCCGACGACTATGAGCCGTATGGGGTGGGGTACGTCAGCCTCGGGGATGAAATCATGATTGAAGGTCGGCTCGTTGCCGATCCCGAGAGCCTTAGAATTGGAATGCCGATGGATTGTATTGCGATTTCCCTGTCCAAGGCCGATGGCGGAGAGATGATGACATATGCGTTTGCCTCGAGCGAACAGGACAACAATTCATGAGCCAAGTTTATGTCATCGGCGCTGGAATTCATCCGTTCGGTCGACACGACGGCAAATCTGGTCTCGATCTAGGTGTCGATGCCACAAAGTTAGCGTTGAACGACTGCGGACTGGAGTGGTCGAATGTCGAAGCAGCATTCGGGGGATCGTCAGCCTCGGGGAATGCCGATGCCTTGATGCCGCGAATGGGTCTCACGGGAATTCAGTTCATAAATGTAGCGAATGGCTGCGCAACCGGTGGTTCTGCCGTGCTGTCTGCGTACTGGGCGATCAAGGCCGGTGAGTTTGACACGGCTTTGGCGGTAGGGTTTGATAAGCATCCTCGCGGCTCCTTCAATCCCGATCCAGAGAAATATGGGCTCCCACAATGGTACGGCGATACCGGCCTTATGTTGACGACCCAGTTCTTCGCCCTGAAGATTCAGCGCTATATGCACGATCATGGTATTTCGGCTCGGACGCTCGCCCGGGTCGCGTCCAAGGCATTCGAGAACGGTTCGCGCACTCCCCACGCCTGGCGGCGCGCGGCGATGGACCAGGGCGCAATCCTGGCTTCCCGCATGATAAGCGATCCTCTAACACAATATATGTTCTGCAGCCCCTCGGAGGGCGGCGTGGCGCTGATCCTTGCTTCCGAGAAAAAGGCTCGCGAATTGGGACGGACGCAGGTCAGGTTGAGGTCGGCAGCGGTAAAAACAAGGCCAGAAAACAGCTTTGAAGTGTTTTCTCCTTCTCTTTCTGTCGAGAGGGGCGAAACGCCGACAATGCTTGCAGCTCGCGCCGCCTTTGATAAGGCGGGTCTCGGTCCGAAAGACATTGATGTTGCCCAGTTACAGGATACCGAAAGCGGCGCTGAAATCATGCATATGGCGGAAAACGGCTTCTGCCGTGATGGCGATCAGGAACAATGGCTTGCCGACGGACTAACCGCTCTTGGCGGGCAACTGCCAATCAATACGGACGGTGGATGTATTGCCTGTGGGGAACCGATTGGCGCCTCCGGCTTGCGTCAGGTTTATGAAAATGTTCTGCAGTTACGCGGGAAGGCCGAAAACAGGCAGGTCGAAAACGCCAGACTTGCTTATTCGCAAGTATATGGGGCTCCAGGACTTGCTGCAGTTGCGATCCTAGAAAAAATTTAATTTGCTGCGAAGCGCAGCTGTATTTAAGTGTTTGTTCTAATATTGGATATGATAAATATTGGGAACAATAATAGGTGCTAAAAATAAAAACAACATATGATAGCGTCACGATGGCTGAACGGCGTCAGCGGATCCTTTATGAAGTTCGGAAGCTCGTCAATGAGGAGGGGTTGGAAGGCTTCAGCATGCGCGAGATCAGCAAGAGGGCGAACGTCGCGCCCAAGACTCTCTATAATGCCTTTGGAGATCGTGATCGCTTGATCGGTTGCGCCATTCGAGAGGTGTACGATGCGGTTCGACAGAATGTCCAATTCAGGACTTCAGACAGAACGCTTGAGGGTTTGTTGGATCGCGCCATAGTGCTTAATCGAGGAAATCTGAAGGCGCGAAATTACGCACAGGCAGTGGCCACAATCTACTTCTCGCCTAGTACAAATCCATACTTGCGCTCGTTGCTACAGGAAATGGCGGTTGGCAATACGCGAGAGTGGTTGGAAGATGTTCGTGCCAAGGGTGGGCTTCACGATTGGGTGAATATCGATCATCTGACCCGCCACATGGCAAACATGGAATATGGCCTAATACTTGAATGGGCGACGAGCAGCGTGAAAGATTCGGATTACCTTTTTCACTTCGTCGAGATTATTCTCTTCAGTGCGTTGGCGGCAACGCGAGGAGAAGTCAGAGAAACAGCAAATTCCATTCTTACAAAAATGGTAGCTACAGGCGAGCTACCTAAGTTCGAGAACCCAATTATTCGCCCGATTGACGTGCCAAAGTAGACTGCAATGGCGTGCCCTAGGGTCAGGACCCATTGATTTGCGGTGATGGCTGTGATTCAGGCGGCTGCGAAGGAGCCTGAATTTGAGCGATTTATTCTGGCTGACGGACGAGCAGATGGCTCGGCTTCAGCCCTATTTTCCCAAGAGCCATGGCCGCGAGCGCGTTGATGATCGGCGCGTTTTGAGCGGGATCATCTTCGTCAACCGCAATGGGCTGAGGTGGCGCGATGCGCCGAGGGAATACGGCCCGGCGAAGACGCTCTACAATCGCTGGAAGCGGTGGAGCGACAAAGGCATCTTCATCCGCATGATGGAAGGCCTGGCGACACCTCAGGCTCCCGAGCGCAAGACGATCATGATCGACGCGACCTATCTTAAAGCGCACCGCACGGCGTCGAGCCTGCGGGTAAAAAAGGGGGTCCAGGACGCCTGATCGGCCGGACGAAAGGCGGCATGAACACCAAGCTTCATGCCGTGAGTGATGCGAATGGTCGTCCAATCAGCTTCTTCCTGACCGCCGGACCGGTCAGCGACTACACTGGCGCGGCCGCTTTGCTCGACAGTCTGCCCAACGCGCAATGGATGCTGGCCGACCGAGGCTATGATGCCGACTGGTTCCGCGACGCCCTGCAGGAGAAGGGTATCACGCCCTGCATCCCGGGCTGAAAAATCCGGAACACGACCGTAAAGTACGACAAACGCCGCTACAAACGCCGTAACCGCATCGAGATCATGTTCGGCCGCCTCAAAGACTGGAGGCGGGTCGCAACACGCTACGATCGCTGCCCGAAGGCCTTCTTCTCCGCCGTCGCACTCGCCGCAACCGTCATCTTCTGGCTCTGATCAATGAGTCCTGACCCTAGACTATGCGACAAGAAATACTGGGATAAAACAAGCCATTCCCCCAGTTACCCGGCTACGGATCGTAAGAGTTTGCCCCCGCTTGCTTGCTTCTATCTCAGCTGATAACTTCGAAGGCTGTGCCGTATCCCACGTCGGCGGGGATAGTGAGGATGTTCTTGCCGTCTCGCTGGATGACTTCTGGAAGGACCGGCACGATTTCGCGAGCCTTGGC
>CALMYE010000304.1 GCA_937873425.1 uncultured Sphingopyxis sp.
TACCCCAGCCCGCGCGCGATCAGCGGGCCGATGCGGTTCGCCGCCCACAGCGGCAACCTTTTCCACAGATCGACCTGCAGCCGGTATTTCGCGCTGGTCGGATTGGTATCGCGCGGGCGTTCGCCCGGCGCCAGCCAGCGGGCATAGACGAGCGGCTGCGGCTCGAACCCCCAGTTCTTCTTGTAGGCAAAGGGGCCGGTCCCGACCTTCGACCGGCCGAAATCGAAGCGATTGCAGCCCTTGGCGCGCGCATGACCCATCAGCGCATAATACATCAGCTCATTGGCGCGCAGGCCGCGCGCCTCGGCGAGACCACCGCCCCAATAGGGCATCACCGTGCCGCGCCAATAGAGGCTGAGCACGCTCGCCACCGCGCGCCCATCGTGCCGCACGGTCAGGATATCGGCATCGTCGCCGAAGGCGTCGAGCACCGCGTCGAACAGCGCCTTCGGGAAGACCGGCGTGCCAAGGTTGCGGACGCTGGTAGCATAGACGCGGTAATGATCGGCACGCTCGGTGGTATCGCGGCCGGTGGTAACGGTCAGGTCGCCGCCCAGCGCCTTGCGCACCTCGGCGCGCTGCTTGCGCGGGATGGCGAGCAGTTCGGCCTCGTCATCGGCGGTAAGGTCGCGCGCGAAACCGGCGTAGACGCCTTCCTCGCGGTGCCAGCCCTCGCCCGTCGGCAACGGCCCGCCGCGCAGTTCGACCGACGGCGCGCCGAGCGAGCGGGCAATGTCCGCCGCACTATCGGCCAGCACGGCGGCCACCGCATCATCGTCGGCGAGCAGCCCCCCGTCGACCGCGAAGCCGCTGCCGACCAGCGCCTGCCCGAACAACGGCGAGCGGACATGGTGCAGCGGCACCATGCCCGTGATGCGCCCCGCCGCATCGCGCGCCGCTACGAAATGGCATTTGTGCCCGGTCGCCGCAGTCACCGCCTCGCACCAGGCGCGGCTGTGAAACGGTGTCGCCGCCGGATGCGCCGCGACATAGGCGTCCCACGCCGCCGCATCGTTCACCGGAGCGGCGACCGGATGCGCCGGCGCGTTCACGCCGCCGCCCGCCACGGCTGCGCGCGCTCCTGCTGCGCCGGAAGCAAGGCATCGGCGCGCGTCCATTGGAAATCGGCAAGCAGCTTCTTCAGCTTGTTAGCCATAGCCGACAAGCCGCTGTAATGGCGTATTTTCGATTTGAGCGGGGCTTCGGCGACGCGCGGCTGGGCGGGGTCGATCTCCCACGGATGGAAATAGAGGATGGCGGGATGCCCCTCCGCATTCATCCGCCCGATCGCCCAGCGCGTGAAGCCATAGGGCAGCAGGCGCATGAAGCCCCCGCCTCCCGCCGCGAGCGTCCGCCCGGCGAAGCGCGCGGTGGTTACCGGCCATTCGACCAGGTCGCTGTCGGGCAGGGGCCGCCAGGCATGGCGCGGGCTCTGGGGCCAGCCATAATGGTCGTGAACGACCGGCGCGACGCTCGACGAATAGGCATAGCCCTGTTCCGCGAGCACTTCATGCGCCCAGGGGGTGCGCGTATCGACCGAAAAGCTCGGCGCGCGATAGCCGCGCACCGCCACGCCGCCCAGATCTTCGAGGATCGCCTGCGTCTTCTTGAGGTCCGCAGCGAATTCCTGCGCCGTCATCTGAAACACGCGCCTGTGGTCGTATCCGTGGCTGGCGAGTTCGTGCCCCACATCGACGATCCGCCGGATCAGCGCCGGATAGCGCTCGGCGACCCAACCGAGCGTGAAGAAGGTCCCCTTCACCCCCGCATCGGCGAAGATTTGCAGCACCGCGTCGCTGTTCGCCTCGACCCGGCATTCGAGCGCTGGCCAGTCGGCGCGGTCGATCACCCGCTCAAAGGCGCCGACCTGGAACCAGTCCTCGACATCGACCGACAGGCCGTTCTGCATGATCCCTCACCTTCGTCGATCCGTCGCCGGGCCGTCCCGCAAGCCTTCAGGCCGCGCGGTCCTGCGTCAGCGTCGGATCGGGCGCGTTCGCCGGATCGCGTTCGACCCAATCGATCAGCAAATCAAGCACCCGGCGCAGCGCCGCGTCCTGATCGGCGATCCGCGCCTCCAGTCCCGCGATCTGCCGCTGCAATGCGACGAGATGCGCCTCGTCGACCGCCGCAAGCTCGGAATCGGTGTCCGTTTCGACAGCGACCGACTCCGGCATTTCGGGTTCGGGGGCGGTTTCGACCGACTCGGCGGGCGCGGCTTCGGGTTCCGGTTCGATCGCCGTTTCGGCTTCGACGGGATCGAGGCCGAGCTGGCCCGCGACCAGCGAGCGCGCCTCGGCAAAGCTCGCGGGGCCGTGCGACGACGGCAGCGGCTCGGCTTCCTCGGCGACGACGCCCCAGCGCGCGAGCCGGTCGAGCGGCGCTTCAGGCGCGGCAACGGGCGCGGCGGGCTCAAGCGGCTCTGCGGCGGCGGGCGCGGGCCATTCGAGCGGCGCCTCGGCGGTCTCTACCACCTCCTCGGCCAGTTCGAGCGGTTCTTCGGCTTCGACCGTGAGTTCGAGCGGTTCCCCGAAAGCCGAGTCCGGCGCGGCGGGCGCCGCGAAAGGCGCGGTCTCGTTCGCCGCCGTCATTGCGGGCGCGAGCGATGCGACCGGCTTCGGCGGCTCGGCGAAAGCGGCCGGCTCGACCGGCGGCGGCACCAAAGTCGCCGCGTCGATGCCGCGGTCGGCCTCGATCTCCGCGACCACGTTGCGCACATGCTGGCCGGTGATGCGGTGCAGCTGCTCGACCGCGCCGAACAGCAGCAGACGGCTGACCAGCACGTTCAGCTTGCGCGGCACGCCCTCGCTGTAATCGAAGATGCCCTCGAAAGCGTCGGGGCTGAAGCTAGGATTGCCGGTCCAGCCGACCTTGCCGAGGCGGTGGAGGATATAGGGCTCGACCTCTTCGGGCTCCATCGGGTCGAGGTGGTGCGTCGCGATCACGCGCTGGCGCAGCTGTTCGAGCGACGGCGAGTGGAACAGGGTCTGGCGGAATTCGGGCTGGCCGAGCAGGAAGATCTGCAGCAGCGAATGGCCGCCGAGCGTGAAGTTCGACAGCATGCGCAGCTCTTCGAGCGCCGAGATGGCGAGATTCTGCCCCTCGTCGACGATCAGCAGCGTGCGGCGACCGGCGCGCGCCTGTTCGCGCAGATATTGCTCCATCGTGCGCAGCAGCTCGGCCTTGCTCTGCCCTTCCCAGTCGAGCCCGAGCTGTTCGGCGACAAGGCGGAGGAGGTCGTCGCCCTCGACCTGCGTCGACACCAGCTTGACCGCGGTCAGGCGGTTGGGGTCGATCGTGTTCATCAGATGGCCGACCAAAGTCGTCTTGCCCGCGCCGACATCGCCGGTGATGACGATGAAGCCCTCGCCCTGCGCCAGCCCGTATCCGAGATAGGACATCGCCTTGCGGTGCGTGCCGCTCTCGAAATAAAAGGCCGGGTCGGGGGTCAGCTGGAACGGGCGTCCGGTGAAGCCGTAATATTGGTCGTACATCTCTCTTCCCCGTTTATCGGAAATTGTAGCGCAGGCCGAGCAGCGCCGACGCGACCAGCTGGCTGTTGAAACCGTCCTGGTCGAAGCTGGTGATGTTCGCCGCCACGCTGCCGGTCAGGCCGCGCCAGAAGCGGCGCGAATAGACGACCGACGCGCCGAGCGACTGCACGTCGGACGCGCCCGGCGCGCCATTGTCGAAATAATTGTAGAAGGCGTTGAAGGCGATGTCGGCATCGCGGCCGAGCTGGCGCCCGAGCGCGGCGTAGAGATAATAATTCTCGTCGATCACGCCGTCGAGGTCGGCCAGTTCGCCCAGCGCCGGCATCAGCAGGCGGCGGCGGTCATAGCCCGCGCCGATCCCGTAATTCCACGCCCCGGCGCGCGACGACCAGATCGCCTGCACACCGCGGCTGCGGAACTGCGCGCCGGTCGCGTTCGACAGCGCATTGTTGAGGCAGCCGCCGGCCTGCGCGCCGAACTGGCAGCTGGCGATGTCGCCGTCGATCGGGCTCCGCGTCGGGTCGAACTGCGTCGGCAGCCCGGCAAGCCCCACCGACAGGCCGCGGCCGAAGCTCGACAGCCCGTCATAGACGCCGACGTGGATGACCGTTGCGTGATCGGGGCGATAGTGGAAGCTGCCGGTATAGATGGTGTCGCCATAGCGGCGCCCGACGCGCGCGGTGAGCGAGGTGCGGCGGCTCGGCTGCCACATCACGCCCGCGTCCCAGATCAGCCCGTCGGTGTCGAAGGACAACTGGCGCGGGCTGGCGGGATCGGTGACGAAGCGGCCGTTGGCGTCGCGCACCGGCACTCCGTTCGCATCGACGACGGGGTCGCGCTGGCTGATCTCGATATCCTCATACCCGACGCCGCCGAGCAGCGCGACGGTCGGGCCGATCGGCACGGTGACGTCGCCGCGGACATATTTGCCCTCGAAGCGCTGGTCGAGCTGGCTCGCATCCTCGCGCTCGTAACCGCCCGACACCTGCCAGCCGAAGGGCAGCGCGCCCGGCCGCTGGCCGACGCTCGCCCAGGCGGCATGATTGGTCGAATCGTCGAAGATATCCTGCGTCACCGCACCGGGCAGCAGCACCGGCGGCGTTTCGATCTCGACCTTGTTGTATCCGAACCGATAGCCGGCGCCGACGTCGAGCCCGCCGACGCGATGCGCGAAGGTCGGCCCGGCGTAGACGGAATAGACGTTGGCGACGTTCGATCCGTTGCCGACGAAGACGCTGTTGTCGGCGCCCTGCGGGTCGGCGCGGGTGCGCGTCGCGAGCGCGCCGGCCTCCATGTTCAGCCCGCGCGTCAGTTCGTAGCGGCCGCGCAGCAACCCGCTGATCGTGTCCGAATCGCCGATGCCGCCCGACTGGCCGATGCGATATTCATAGCGCAGCGTCGCGGCGAGCTCGGCGCGGCGCGTGACGATCGCCGCATCGACCCCGGCGGCGAGCATCGTATAGGTGAGCACGTCGCCGCCGTTCTTGAGGTCGGCGGACAAGACCTGCCCGACCTCCAGATAGGGGACGACATCGACGCGCTTCTGCGAGCGGCGGGCGTCGCGCGACTTGCGCTGCGGCTCCGACGCCGCGGGGGCGCTGGCCGACGACGATCCGTCGTCGCCTTCGGACCCCGAAAATTGGGCGTGCGCGGTGCTCGCGGTGCCAGCGAGCAGCAATGCCGCCAGCGTCAGCGCGCCACGCGCCGGATATTTGGTGCGCATGGTCAGGCGCCTCCTTGTCCGTAATAGGTGCCGAAGCGGCGGCCGCCCGGCGAGAATTTGACCCCGTTGAGGAGCAGCTGGATATGCGGGCAGCCGCCCATCAGCCCGATCGCGTCGCGCAGCGAGGATTCGAGCGTCGTGTCGGCGCGCACCACCATGATCAGTTGCCCGACATGCCCGGCGAGCACCGCGGCAGGCGAGGCGGCGAGAACGGGGGGTGAGTCGAGGATCAGGATGCGCCCCGGCGCCCCGGCCTCGAGCTGCGACAGCAAAGCCTCGGTGCGCGCCGACGCCAGCAGTTCGGTATCGTGCTGGTGCTGCGTGCCGGCGGGCATCACTTTCAGGCCCGGAATGTCAGTCTGGATCAGGCAGTCGCCCAGCGGCAGATGCGGATCGGCGAGCGCGTCCATCAGGCCCGGCCCGTCCTCCAGCCCCAGCGTTTCGAGCACGCTCGGCTTGGCGATGTCGGCGTCGATCAGCAGCACGTCGTGATCGGCCTCGACCGCGAGGCTGAGCGCCAGATTGACCGCCGAGAAGGTCTTGCCCTCGCCCGGATTGGCCGAAGCGATCAGCACGCGGTGGCCGCGCGGCACGACCGGGCGGTTGGCGGTCCCCGCGAAATTGCGGATGATCTCGCGCTTCACGATGCGATATTCTTCGGAAATGCCACTGACCGGCGCCCCGGGCACGACCATGCCGCGCGCGGCGAGCCGTTCGCGGTCGATCGTCCCCTGCCGCGACGGCACGACGGCGGGCGTGGCTTTCGCCAGTTCCTTGCGCGGCGACAGCTTCGGCGGCGCTTCGACCGCGGGCGCCGCCTCGACGACGGGTTCGAGGATTTCGGCCTCGGGCGCGGCCTTCTTCTTCGCCTTCTTCCGCTCGGGTTCGGGCGGCAGGCTCGACACGTCGATCGTCGGCGCGCCGGCCGCCGGATCGGTGCCGAACATGTCGGCGGCGCGTTCGAGCAGCGAGGGCGTGCGCTTGACGGGGCGATGTTCGTTCATGTCTCTGTCCCCCCTCAGGCCACCATGCCGCGCTGGACGAATTCGGCGACGAGCAGCAGCACGAAGAGGCCGACGAGCGCGCCGCTTCCCCCCGCCAGCCAGACGAGCTTCTTGCGCCGGTCGGCATGGCGTTCGGGCGTCACAACCTCGGTGATCGAGCCGATCACCGGCAGGCCGCTCGCGCGCTCGAGCTTGCCGGCGGTCGCATAGCTGGTGCGCACCTGCGACAGGCCGAAGGCCGCCGCGATGCCGCCGCCGATCCCGGCGAACAGCACCAGCGTCAGGAACAGCGGCCGGTTGGGCGCCGACGGCGAGGTCGGCTTCGTCGGCGGGTCGATCAGATCGACCTTGATCGCATCGGTCTCGGTCTGCACCTCGCCGCGCAGCCGCACCTGCTCGCGCTGCGCGAGCAGCCGGTCATATTGCGTCTTGAGCGCGCCATATTCGCCGTTGATCCGCTCATATTCGGCGGCGACGCCGGGGTTCTGGATCTGGCGCGTGGTGATCTGGGCGATCTCGCCGGTCAGCTGCGCCTTGCGCGCCGACAGCGCGCTGACCGTCGCCTGACGCTCGGCGCGCATCGCGGCGAGCGTCGCATAGGCCGGGTTCTGGGCATTGCCGCCGCCACCGCCGCCCGTGCCTTCGCGGTCGGCCTGCACCTTCAGCGCGGCGATCTGGCTCTTGAGCGCAACGACGTCGGGGTGCGCGTCGGTCAGCCCGCGCGCGCGCATCGACGACAGTTCAGCCTGCGCGCCCGCGAGCTGCTGCCGCGCGACGCCGCCGCCGGTGGCATTAAGGCCGGGGACGTTGATCGTCGCGGGGGTCTGCGCCATCTGGCCGTGCGCCGCCGCGAGCGCGGCCTGCGCCGCCGCGAGCTGCGTCTCGATCTGGCCGAGTTCAGCGCGCGCCGCTTCGATCCGCTGCGCCGGCGAGCCGGTGCCGCTGGCGACGAGGCCGATATTCTGCGCCTCGAACGCCGCGCGGCGCGCCTCGACCTCGCCGAGCGCCTTCTCGCGGTCGGCGAGCTGCGCGTCGAGGAACTTCAGCCCCTCGCGCGCGGTCATCCGCCCGCCGCGGAGCTGCTCGTCGCGGAACACGGTGATCAGGCTGTCGAGCACGCCCGAGGCGAGCTTCGCATTGTCGGCGTCCGACAGGCTGCCGACGCCGATCGACGAGGTCAGCTCGAAGATATTGTCCTGCTGCGGCACGATCTTGATGTTCTTTTGCAGCATCGCCACCGCGCCGGCTTTCTCGCGCTCGCCCGCGCCCGCGGGGATCATGCCGGTGGTCACGGCGACCTTTTCCAGGTTGCGCGCACTGGTCAGCGTCTCGCGGATCTGGTCGATGCGCTGGCGATCGGCATAGGGGCCGCTCTGCGCGTCGGCGGGGATGATCTCGTTGATGTCGACGAGCAGGCGCGCGCGCGAATCATAGCGGTTGGGGATCGAGGCGATCGCCAGCCAGCCGAGGATGCAGATGCCCCAGGCCACCGCCAGCACCAGCCACCGGCGCGTCCAGACGCTGTGCAGCGCCACCCGGAATTCGTCGTAAAGGCCGTTCATTTTCTGGTGTCAGTCCTTGGCAGGGGTCGGGGAAGCGGGGCGCGGATGCGCGTCAGAACATGCTTTCGGGGATGATGATCACGTCGCCCGGTTGCAGCCGGACATTCGCCCGCACGTCGCCGCGCTTGATCAAATCGTTGAGGCGCAGCGCATATTCCTGCTGCTTGCCCGTCCCCTTGTCGTGGCGAACGAGGCGCGCGCGGTTGCCCGCCGCATATTCGCCGAGGCCGCCGACCGCGATCATCGCATCGAGCACGGTCATATTGGCGCGGAACGGGATCGACGCCGGCTTTTCCGTGGCGCCGACGACGCGCACCTGCTGCGAGAAGGTGCTGTTGAAGCTGGTGACGATCACGCTGACGATCGGATCGTTGATATATTGGCTGAGCTGGAGCTTGATGTCCTGCTGGAGCATCGTCGGCGTCTTGCCGACCGCGGGCATGTCGGTGATCAGCGGCGTGGTGATGCGCCCGTCGGGCCGCACCTGCACCTTGCCGCCCAGCTCGGGATTGCGCCAGACGAAGATCTGCAGCTCGTCAAGCGGCCCGATGATATATTCCTCGCCCGGCCCTTCCTGGCTGGCGACGAAGGCGGCGCTGGGCAGCTGCGGCGCGCTGCTGCCGGCGCCCATGCAGCCGGCGAGCGCGGTCGCCGCGATACCGGAAAGCAGGGCCGCGCGCGCGGCGCGAAGGACGGGGGGGGACGTCGTCATCGGATCACCTTTCCTGCGGCAATGGGGCCACCCCGCGCCTAAATGCTTGGGACGACAGCCAATGCGTCAGGGTCGGCGATGCACGAAAAGGGTGAACATACCGTTAGGACTGGCCCCCGTTCGAGCCACACTCGTCGCAATCTGTTCCGGTTTGGGACGGAAATGGCCAACCCTCTCCTCCCCCTTGATGGGGGAGGAGTGAGACTTGGCGGCTTGCTGCCTAGTCGCAGCGGTGGGGGTGTGCTCTCGGCCTGAAGCGAGTGGCGCAAGGACGCGCCGTCACCCCCATCCAACTCCGCCTAGCGCCTGCGGCGCAAGGCTCCGTATCCTTCCCCCATCAAGGGGGAAGGAATGTTCAGACCAGCATTTCCTTCGCCGGCCCCTGTCCCAGAAAGGCGGCCGGGCTCGCCGTCGCGCCATAGGCGCCGGCCTGGAAAATCGCGATCAGGTCGCCAACATCGGCGCGGGGCAGCGCGACTTGGTCGCCGAGCCGGTCGAGCGGGGTGCAAAGGCAGCCGACGACCGTCACCGTCTCGCTCGCCTCGGCGCCGAAGCGGCCCGCCACCGCGATCGGATAGTTGCGGCGGATCACCGTCCCGAAATTGCCGCTCGCGGCAAGCTGGTGATGCAGGCCGCCGTCGGTGACAAGGAAGGTTTCGCCGTGGCTGGCCTTGCGGTCGACGACGCGGGTCAGATAGACGCCCGCCTCCGCCACCAGCCAGCGCCCCAGTTCCATTGCGAAGCGGCTGTCCGAAAGGATCGCGGGGCGCGCATCCAGCACCGCGCCCAGCGCCCGGCCGACCGCCACGACATCGACAGCCGCGTCGCCCGGGAAATAGGGCACCCCCATCCCGCCGCCGAGGTTGACGAGCGGCGGTGTGGCGCCCGCTTCCTCCGCCAGCCTTGCCGCGAGCGCCACGGTCTGCGCCTGCGCTTCCGCGATGGCGGCGGCGTCGAGCGCCTGCGAGCCGGCGAAGATATGGAAGCCCCGCCAGTCGGCGCCCGCGTCGATCAGCCGCCGCACCAGCGCCGGCACCGCGTCGGCATCGACGCCGAAGGGCTTGGCGCCACCGCCCATCTTCATCCCCGAGCCTTTCAGGTCGAAATCGGGGTTCACCCGCACCGCCAATCGCGGGACGATATCAAGCCGCGTAGCGATCGCCAGCGCGCGATCCGCCTCGCCCGCCGATTCGAGGTTGAGCGTCGCGCCCGCCGCGATCGCCGCCTCCAGTTCGCGGTCGCGCTTGCCGGGACCGGCGAAGCTGATGTGTCCCGCAGCCATGCCGCTCATTTGTGCGGCCTTGAGCTCGCCGCCCGAGGCGACGTCGAGGCCGTCGACCATCGCCGCCATATGGCCGAGCAGCGGGCCATAGGGGTTGGCCTTCATCGCATAGTGGAGCTGCACCTCCGCCGGCATCGCCGCGCGCCATTCGGCGACGCGCGCGGTCAGCTTCCGGCTATCGTATACGAAGAGCGGCGTGTCGCCCGCCACCTCGGCCAGTTCGTCGGCGCGCTGGCCGCCGATCAGCAGCATGCCGTCGCTGTCCGCGGAGAAACCGGGCGGGATCGGGCCGTGTGGTTTCATGCCGCCGCCTCCGCCCGCCAGTCGGCGGCGATCGCCACGCGGTCGAGCTTGCCGTTGGCATTGCGCGGCAGCGCGTCGCGCCACTCGATCGCCTGCGGCTGCATGAAATTGGGCAGGTTCGCTTTCAGATGCGCGGTCAGCACGCCGCGATCGGCGTCGGCTTTTCCGCGCACGATCAATATGATCGCCGCGCCGAGCCGCGCGTCGGGGACGCCGAAGGCCACCGCCTCGAAAATCGTGCCTGACGCCACCGCAGCCTCCTCGACCTCGGTCGGGCTGACCCGGTTGCCAGCAGTCTTGATCATCGCATCGTCGCGCCCGACGAAAGTGAGCAGCCCGTCTGCGTCGCGGCGCACCGTATCGCCCGACCATACCGCCATGCCGCCGAACCGCGATGCGGGCGGCGCGGGACGGAAGCGCTCCGCGGTCCTTTCGTCATCCTGCCAATAGCCCTTCGCTACCAGCGGCCCGCAATGGACGAGCTCGCCCGGCTCGCCGTCGGCGGTGACGCTGCCATCGGGGCGGCAGACCAATATCTCGGCATGCGGGATCGCGCGGCCCATCGAGGTCGGGTGGTCGGCGACCAGCGCCGGATCGAGATAGGTCGAGCGGAACGCCTCGGTCAGCCCGTACATCGGATAGATTTCGGCATTGGGGAAGGTCGCGCGCATCGCGTCGATCAGCGACGGCGTCAGCGCCCCGCCGCTGTTGGTCAGGCGCTTCAGATGCGCCGCCGTCTCGGCCGGCCATTCGCTCTCGACCAGTTGCACCCACAAAGGCGGCACGCCGGCGAGCGTGGTGATTTCGTGCCGCGCCACCGCCTTCATCACGTCGCGCGGCGTCAGATAGTCGAGCGGCGCCACCGCGCCGCCGCCGTGCCAGGTCGACAGCAGCTGGCTCTGCCCATAATCGAAGCTGAGCGGCAGCACGCCGAGAACGCGGTCGCCGGGCGCGATCTTCAGATAGGAGGCGACGCTTTCCGCGCCCAGCCACAGATTGGCGTGGCTCAGCATCACCCCCTTGGGCCGCCCGGTCGAGCCGCTGGTGTAGAGGATCGCGGCAAGATCGTCGGGCTCGGCGAGCGACAGCGGCAAGCTCTGCCCGCCCGCATCGATCACTTCCTCGGCGATCTTCAGATCCTGCACGGCGCAGGTTTCGGGCAGGTCAGCGCCGAGCATGTCGGCACGCGCCGCATTGGTGACGAGCAGCTTCGCCCCGCTGTCGGCGAGGATATGCGCGACCTGCGGCCCCTTGAGCAGCGGATTGACCGGCACATGGATCAGCCCCGCGCGCGCCGCCGCGAGCGGCATCAGGCAGGCGAGGCGTGTCTTCGCGCTCCAGCTCGCGACACGCTCGCCGGGATCGCCCGCCCGTTCGAGGAGCCACGCCGCCAGCCGCCCGACCCCGGCATCGAGTTCGGCGTAGGTCGTGACCTTGTCCCCGATCAGCAGCGCAGCCGCATCGGCCGCGCCGCGCAGGGCGAGATGGTCGATCGGGCGCGACGGCGGGCTGAGCGGTTCGGTCATCGGCTGTTAGTCATGTGGTGATAGAGCGCCAGCCTATGCAAGGGAACGGTGAAGATCGCGCTAATGATGAACGGCTGCCCGCCGATGCGCGCGGGCAGGGTTTCGCCGCGCCCTTCGACCGCCGTTCATGGTTCGACCTGCTGGAGGCGCACGGCTTTGCCGAGGGCGGGCGCCACGATGCGCGCGGCAGCGCCGGAGGCGTCACTGCCTGGCTACCGCTGCGCCGCGAACGGCGCGGTCATTTCCACGGCCTGACCAACTGGTACAGCTTCGCGATCCGGCCGCTTTACGCGGGCGAAGGCGACCGCACCGCCGCGCTCCGCGCGCTGTTCGCAAGGCTCCGGCGGAAAGCCGCGCGCCTGACCCTCTATCCCGTCCCCGACGCCGAACAGGCCGCCATCGCCGCCGCGCTGCGCAGCGCCGGCTGGTGGGTGAAAGCGGCTCCGGCGGGCGACCGCCACTGGCTCGACCTGGGCGACATGACGCACGACGGGTGGTGGGACGGCCGCCCCGGCGCGCTCAAGAACACGGTCAGGCGCAAGGGCCGGAAGGGTATTGTCGATATCCAGCTGCTGACCGCCTTCGACTCCGGAAGCTGGGCGGCCTATGAAAGCATCTATACCGCGAGCTGGAAGCCCGAGGAAGGCAATGCCGCGCTGCTGCGCGCCTTTGCCGAGGCCGAAAGCGCGCGCGGGACATTTCGCATGGGGATCGCGCGGATCGAGGGGATTCCGGTCGCGGCGCAGTTCTGGACCGTCGAGGACGGCACCGCCTTCATCCACAAGCTCGCGCATGTCGAGGACAGCCTGAAAGCCTCGCCCGGCACCTTGCTGTCGGCGGCGCTGTTCCGCCATGTCATCGAAATCGACGGGGTGCGGCGCGTCGATTTCGGCACCGGCGACGATGCCTACAAGCGCGACTGGATGAACCGGCACGAGCCGCTGTGGCGATTGGAGGCTTTCAATCCGGCGCGGATCGCGGCATGGGGCGCGGCGATGAAGGTTTTTGCGCGCTCGCGGCTCGGGCGCGAGTGAGGACATGATGACCGACACCCCCGCCGCCACCGTCGATGCGACGCTTCGGGCCTTGCTCGCCGACATTCTCGGCCTCGGCGAAGAGCGCGCCGCCGCGCTGACCAGCGACAGCGGCCTGTTCGGCGAACTGCCCGAATTCGACTCGATGGCGGTCGCCACCGTGCTGACCGAGATGGAGGACCGCCTCGGCATCCTGATCGACGACGACGAGATCGACGGCGAGATTTTCGAAACCTACGGCAATCTGCTCGCCTTCTCGCAGCGCAAGGTCGATGGCTGAGGAATCGCTTGCACGCTGAGCCCCCCCTTTTCCGATCGTCATCCCGGCGAAGGCCGGGATCTCGCCGTAGCGTTTTCCGCACCGGCAAGATCCCGGCCTTCGCCGGGATGACGAAAGGGTCGGGGCGAAGATAGCGCGCCATGGCCATGCCCGCGCCCGAACACAACCTCCGCATCGACCCCGACGCCGCGCCGCGCGCCACCATCCTCTTCGTGCCCCCGCTGTTCGAGGAAGCGAACCGCACGCGCCGCACACTCGTGCTCGCGATGCGCGCGCTCGCGGGCGAGGGCTTCGCCACGCTGCTCCCCGACCTACCGGGCCAGAACGAGAGCCTGACCCCGCTCGAAGCGGCCGACCTCGAAAGCTGGCATTCGGCGCTCGCCGACATCGCCGCTGCCATCGACGGCCCGGTCATCGTCGTATCGCTGCGCGGCGGCGCGCTGATCGACCATCGCGCGAAGGCTGACGCCTGGTGGCGCCTTGCGCCCGCGAGCGGCGCGTCGCTGCTCCGCACCCTGCTGCGGGCGCGGGTCAGCGCCGACCGGGAGGTGGGCGTGACCTCCTCGATCGAAAGCCTCACCGAAGCCGCGAGGAGCGAACCGCTGCTGCTCGCAGGGAACCGCCTGTCGCCCGCGATGATCGCGCAACTCGGCAGCGCCGAAGCGCAGCCGGTCGAACCGCTACGCAGCATCGCCCTCGGCGCCGACGGCATCGCCGGCACCCCACTCTGGCTGCGCGCCGAGCCGGGCGAGGACGCCGAAATGGCGCGCGCGATCGCCGCCGACATCACCGCATGGAGCAAGACATGCGGCATCATCTGACCTTCGCCTGCGAAGGCGCCGCCCTCGCCGCAACGCTCGACGACGCGCCGGGGACGACCGGCCTGCTGATCGTGTCGGGCGGCAACGAAATCCGCAGCGGCGCGCATCGCGGCATGGCGATGCTCGCAGAGCGTGTCGCGGCGGCGGGGTATCCGGTGTTCCGCTTCGACCGCCGCGGCGTCGGCGACAGCGAGGGGGAGAATGGCGGCTACCGGTCGAGCGCGTCCGACATCGCCACCGCCATTGCGGCGTTCCGCGCCGCCGCGCCGCATGTCGCGCGCATCGCCGCCTTCGGCAATTGCGACGCGGCGAGCGCGCTGCTGCTGCACCAGCCGCTGCCGTTCGAGGCGCTGATCCTCGCCAATCCGTGGACCTATGAGGACGAGGTGGCGGACGAACCCGCCCTGCCCCCGGCCTCGGCGATCCGCGCGCGCTACCGGTCGCGCCTCACGGACCCGAAAAGCCTGCTGCGCCTGCTCAAGGGCGAGATCGACCTGAAGAAACTCGCGCGCGGCCTGTCGGCGCTCGGCCGGTCCACTTCGCCCGCCACACCCGACAGCCTGCCCGCGCGGCTCGATGCCGCGCTCGCGGCGCTCGCATGCCCGACGACGATCCTGCTCGCGACCGGCGACCGCACCGCGCAGGCGTTCGTGGAGAATTGCCGGTCGGGGACTGTGCCGGTCGAACGGCTGGACAGCGCATCGCACAGCTTCGCGGGCGCGGATGCCGACTGGCTGGCGGCGCGGATCGTCGAACGGCTCGGCGCCTTGCCTTAACGAAAAGGCGGTTCGTCCGCCGCGGGTGCGCCCCCGGCAAGCGCCCCCATCGCCGCCGCGAGCCGGTCGCGCAGCCGGACCAGCGCTTCCACCGGCACACCGAGCGCCGCCGCGCCATCGGCGACAGGCCCGCGCGCGGGCGCTGCCTCAGCCGCCGTCTCGTCCCTGCCGCCGAGCGCCTTGCGCGCGCCCTCGACCGTGTGGCCCTTCACATGGAGCAGGTCGTGGATGCGCTCGGCGAGCGCGACGTCGGCGGGGCGGTAATAGCGGCGGCGGCCCGAGCGCTGCAGCGGCCGCAGTTCGGGAAAGCGCGTTTCCCAATAACGCAGCACATGCGCAGGCACGCCGATGCGGTCCGCCAGCTCGCCGATCGCGAGCATCGCGCCGTCGGCCTTGCCGCCGGTCCCGTCGCTCATGGTTTAATTTCCCGCGACCCGCCCGCGCATCGACTGGCTGGCCCGGAAGGTCATCACGCGGCGCGGCAGGATCGGCACCTCGACGCCGGTCTTGGGGTTGCGGCCGATACGCTGCGCCTTGTCGCGCAGAACGAAGGTGCCGAAGCCCGAAATCTTCACATTCTGGCCCGCGGCAAGCGCGTCCGACATGTGCGAGAGGATGGATTCGACGATCGCCGCCGATTCGTTGCGCGACAGCCCGATCTGGTTGTTGATCCGCGCCGCTATGTCCGCGCGAGTGAGCGTCCCTGCTGTCATCCCTAGTCCCTCCCCTGATGAAAGCCTTGCCCGCGCCGGCCCCCACCGTCACGAGTCCCGGTGCATCTTGTAACAAAAGCGAATTAATCCGCCAAACTGAAACGGATGGAGCGA
>CALMYE010000305.1 GCA_937873425.1 uncultured Sphingopyxis sp.
TTCACCATGGCGCGGCTCGCCATGTCGACCTTCGGCGGCAAGGTGGTCGAGAACAGCTATGTCGCCAGCCAGCATTACAACGCGTGGCTGCAAAAGGCCGAGGCGCAGGATCGGCTGGGCTGGGACCGGAGCGTGCGGGTCGACGAGGACCGCCATGTCGTGCTGTCGGTGGCGAAGGACGGCAGGCCGCTCGCCGGCCTCGCGGTCACCGCCGCGCTCAGCCATCCGCTCGGCCGGATGGAGCCGACGGCGATGCGCTTCGCGCCGGGCGCCGACGGCGCCTTGCGTTCGACCGAGCCGCTGGCGGCGGGGCGCTGGCGGCTCGACCTGACGGTGCGCCACGGCGCCGAAGAAGCGCGCTATCGCGTGGACCTCCAGTGAAGACCGGCGACGCCACCCTGCTCGTCGAGCGCGATTTCGCGGTTCCCGACATCCGCTGCGCCGGCTGCATCGCCAAGCTGGAGCAGGGGCTGGTGCGCGACCGGCGCATCGCCGCCGCGCGGGTCAATTTCACCGAGAAGCGCGTCCACCTGTCCTGCACCCCCGATGCCGAGATGCCCGACCTGATCGGCGCCTTTTCGCTGCTGGGGTTCGAGGCGCATCCGATCGGCGACGGCCCCGCCGACGCCGATGCGGAGGCGGCGAACAGCCGCGAACTGCTGCGCGCGGTCGCCGTGTCCGGCTTCGCCATGATGAACATCATGCTGCTGTCGGTGTCGGTCTGGTCGGGCGCGACGGGCGCGACGCGCGACCTGTTCCACTGGCTGTCGGCGATGATTGCGCTGCCGACCGTCGCCTATGCCGGGCGGCCCTTCTTCCGCTCGGCCTGGCGCGTGCTGCGCCACCGCCGGACCAACATGGACGTGCCGATCAGCATCGGCGTGCTGATCACCACGGCGCTCAGCCTGCACGAAACCATAATCAGCGGCCCCCACGCCTATTTCGACGGCGTCGTCATGCTGCTCTTCTTCCTGCTGTGCGGCCGCTGGCTCGACAGCGTGATGCGCGACCGCGCGCGGGGCGGGGTGACCGCGCTGCTGCGCAACATGGGCAGCGGCGCGATGGTAGTGGGCGACAGGGGCGCGAGCCGCTGGGTCGATGCGACCGCGCTGGAGCCCGGCATGGTCATGCTGGTCGCGGCGGGCGAGCGGCTTGCCGCCGACGGCGTCGTGACCGGCGGGTCGAGCCGTTTCGACCTGTCGCTGCTGACCGGCGAGAGCGCGCCGCAGGACGCGCATGTCGACGACCGCGTCCATGCCGGCACGCTGAACCTCGACGCGCCGATCCGCGTCAAGGTGACCGCCGCGGGCGCCGACACCGCCATCGCCGACATCGCCCGGCTGATGGGCGAGGCCGCACAGGGCAAGTCGCGCTATGTCCGCATCGCCGACCGCGCGGCGCGCTGGTATGCGCCGGCGGTGCATGCGCTGGCGCTGATGGCCTTCATCGGCTGGATGCTGGTCGGGGCGGGGTGGCATTACAGCCTGCTGATTTCGGTCGCGGTGCTCATCATCACTTGTCCCTGCGCGCTGGGGCTCGCGGTCCCCGCGTCGCAGATCGTCGCGGCGGGCGAGCTGATGCGCGCGGGCGTGCTGATCAAGGACGGCTCGGCGCTCGAACGGCTGGCCGAGGTCGACCGCGCGATGATCGACAAGACCGGGACGCTGACGCTCGGGCGGCCGGTCGCCGCGAATCTGGCGGACGTCGGCGCGCCGGTGCGATCGCTGCTGCTCGCGCTGGCGCAGGCGAGCCGCCATCCGTTCAGCGAGGCGCTGACGCGCGGCCTCGCCGAACTGAAAGTCGCGCCCGAAACGGTGGAGGATGTGCGGGAAACGCCGGGCTTCGGCGTCGATGCGCGGTGGAAGGGTCACAAGGTGACGCTCGGCCGTCCGCAAACGCCGGTGGCGGGTGGCGCGCTCGCGACGCAGCTCGCCATCGACGGCGAGCCGGTCGCGACGATCCTCTTCGCCGACCGGCTGCGTCCCGATGCCGCCGAGGCGGTCGCCGCGCTGCGGGCGGAGGGGATCGAGCCGACCATCCTGTCGGGCGACCGCGCCGAGGCGGTCGCGCCGGTCGCGCGCGAGCTGGGGATGACCGCCCAGACCGGGATGAGCCCGCAGGACAAGCTCGCCGCCATCGCGCGGCAGAGCGCGGCCGGGCACAAGGTGCTGATGATCGGCGACGGGCTCAACGACGGCCCGGCGCTCGCCGCCGGCTATGCCTCGATCGCGCCGGGGTCGGCGAGCGATGCGGGCAAGAATGCCGCCGACTGCATCTTCCTCGGCGACCGGATGATGCCGGTGGTGCAGGCGATCCGCATGGCGCGGCGGACGCAGGCGATCGTGCGGCAGAATTTCATTTTCGCCATCGGCTACAATATCATCGCGGTGCCGCTCGCCTTCCTCGGCTATGTGACGCCGCTGGTCGCGGCGCTCGCCATGTCGGGGTCGTCGCTGATCGTCGTCGGCAATGCGCTTCGGCTGAAAAGGGCGATCCGGTGAACGGCGTCCTCCTGCTCATCCCGATCGCGCTGGGCCTCGGGCTGCTCGGCCTCGCCGCCTTTTTCTGGTCGCTGCGCCAGGGGCAGTTCGACGATCTCGACGGCGCCGCGCTGCGCATCTTCGTCGAGGATGAAGAGGATCGGGCGCCATGATCGTCCGGGGTATCGGATCGCTCGCCGCGGCGCTGGGGCTGGCGCTCGCGCCGCTTTCCGGCAATGCGCGGATTCTGATCGTCCCCGACTGCGCCGGCGGAGCGCATATGCTGATCGTGCCGGGCGACCCCATCGCACCGGACAAGGGCGGCGACTGCGCCAAGGCGTGCCACGTGCTCGCCGACCGGCGCGGCAAGGCGCCGGGCATGAAAACGGGCTGCTGTTGAGATGCGCGCCGCCGCTTTGACCTTGGTCAATGCGGCCCGCGCAGGCCGGGCCTAGACACGCGACATGTGGAGTTATCATCCCGACCTGCTGGCAAGGCCCGTGCCGCGCTATACCAGCTATCCGACGGCGGTCGAATTCCACGAGGGCGTCGGCGAAGCCGATTATGCGCGCGCGCTCGACGCGGTCGAATCGGCGACACCGGTCTCGCTCTATATCCATATCCCCTATTGCGAGCAGATCTGCTGGTATTGCGGCTGCAACACCGGCGCGGCGAACCGCAAGCAGCGGCTGACCGACTATCTGGCGGCGCTGCGCGCGGAGATCACGGCGGTGGCGCGGCGGCTCGGCGGACGGGCGCGGGTCGGGCGGATCGCCTTTGGCGGCGGCAGTCCCAACGCCATCGCGCCGGTCGATTTCGTGCGCCTGCTCGACACGATCCTGACGGTGTTCGACACCGGCCGCCCCGATATTTCGGTCGAGATCGACCCGCGCGGCTTCGACGCCGAATGGGCGCTGGTTCTGGCCGCCTCGCACGTCACGCGCGTCAGCATGGGGGTCCAGACCTTCGCGCCGCACATCCAGGCGGCGATCGGGCGCGTCCAGCCGCTCGCGGAGATCGAGGCAGCGATGGCGGCGCTGCGGCTGCGCGGGATCGACGCGATCAACTTCGACCTGATGTACGGCCTGCCGGGGCAGAGCCTGGCCGATCTCGACGCGACGCTGGACGAAACGATCCGGCTGGCGCCGAGCCGTATCGCGCTGTTCGGCTATGCGCATCTGCCGGCGATGATCCCGCGCCAGCGGCGGATCGACGCGAGCAACCTGCCCGATCACCGCCTGCGCTTCGAGCAGGCGGAACTGGGGTATCAACGGCTGACCGACGCGGGCTATCTGCCGGTCGGCTTCGATCATTTCGCGCTGCCCGGCGACCCGCTCGCCGCCGCGGTGCGCGAGGGCAGGGTCAACCGTAATTTCCAGGGCTTCACCGAGGATGACGCGCCGATCCTGCTCGGCTTCGGCGCGAGCGCGATCAGCCGCTTTCCGGGCCTGATCGTCCAGAACGAGAAGCATGCCGGCCCCTATCGCGCGCTGATCGCCGGGGGGCGGCTGCCGCCGGTGCGCGGCGTCCTCGTCGACGCGGAGGAGGCGGAGCGTGGCGCGATCATCCGCGAGCTTCTGTGTGGCGGCCGTGCGAAAATCGGCCCGGCGTGGCGCGAATCGGCGCGCGCGGCGATGGCGGATTTCGAGCGGCGCGGCCT
>CALMYE010000306.1 GCA_937873425.1 uncultured Sphingopyxis sp.
CGGCGTCGGTGCGGTTCATCTCGGCCGGGCGCTTGCCGAACAGCGCGCGGCTGCCCGCGCCGATCCCCTGCAATTCGCCGCGTAGCGGGACGAGGTTGAAATAGGCCTCGAGCATCTGGTCGCGGGTCCAGTTGGAGGCGAGCGCCTGTCCGGCACGCATCTGGCGGATTTTCGTCAGCCAGCCGCGCTGGCCGGGGCGCGCGAGATCGGGCGAGAGAAAGGCGGCGAGCTGCATCGGCAGCGTCGAGGCACCGCGCGAGCGTCCGCCGGTCCAGCGGGTTCTGGCGGCGCTGGCGATCGCGAGCCAGTCGACGCCGCCGTGCGCGGTGAAGCGCTTGTCCTCGCTGGCAACGACGGTGTCGCGCAGCGCCGGGCTGATCTCGGCGAGCGGCACCCACGCCATGCGGCGGCGCTGGAAATCGACGCGCTCGCTGTCGAGCAACTGCCCGTCGCGGTCATAGAGCCAAGCCTCGCTGGGTTTCCAGCCGGCGCGCACGCTGTCGTAATCGGGCATCGCCGGGGGGCGGGTGAGGAGGTGGGCGACGGTGGTGAGGACGAGCAGCGCGAGCGCAGTCCAGGCGAGGGCGTCGCGGATGGGGGTTTTGCGGGGGGCGAGTGCTTGCATAAGCCCCTCCCCTTCAGGGGAGGGGTTGGGGGTGGGGCTCGCGGCGTTGCGCGGCATCGCGGGCCCACCCCGCTGCGACTAGCGGGCGAAGCCCGCAAGTCTCGCTGCCCCTCCCCTGAAGGGGAGGGGTTTGGTTTCTGTTCGTCGCGACCGGACTCATCACTGCCCCACGTTCGCGACGGTCAGCGTCCCGTTCGGCCACTGGCCGCGGATCGCGGGGGAGTACATCGCCTCGACGCGCGTGGCGGGGAGCGAGAAGCGGCCCGAGCCGTTCAGGCGCACCACATATTCGACCGCGTGGGTGCCGGCGGGCATCCAGCCGAAATAGCCGCGCCAGCTATCCCTTCCACGTTCCACATAGCTCGGCTGCGCGCCCGATCCGCTCGCCTGGTCGGCGAGCATCTGCGACTGGCCGCCGAGATTGCCGACGATCGTCGCGCCGGGCGGGATCGGATCGTTGATCACGACCCAGGTGCGCGCCGCGGTCGCGACCACCTCGATCCGCACCTTGACCACATCGCCGCGCGTCAGCCGCGCGGGATCGGCAGCCTTCACCGCCGTGACGGTGCGGCGGATGCGATAGCCGGCGTTGAGCGGTTCGGTGATCGGCACCGCGGCGCGGACGCTGACCGTCGCCCAGGGCGTGCCGGTGCCGTCGTGGTGCAGGCTCATCCGCCCGGCGGTCAGCGGGACGCGCAGCGGTTCGGCGCCCGCCGCGATCGGCCAGCCCTGCGTGGCGGTCGCGCCCGCCAGCTCGATACGGCTGACGCCGGTGATCGCGCTCGCCGGATACAGCGCGGCGAAGCGGCGGACGGCGATCGCGCCCCAGGCGTTGGCCGGGGTGGTGTCCCAATGGCCGCGGCGCTGGCGCTGGGCGACGCCGACCATCAGCCGGCCCGCATCATCCTCCCACCCCTTGCGGCCGAGCACCGCTTCGAGCGTCTTGATCGCCATCTCGTCGCCGCTGACCATCATCCACCAGGGCGCCTTTGCATCGTCGACGAGATCGAGGCGCGTGCCTTCGTAGACGAGGCGCTTCCTGAGTTCGGCCTCGGCCGCGGCGCGCAGCGCGGGGGCATTGCGGACGTTCGGCGTACGTTCGATCGCGACGAGCCAGTCGGCGAGGGTGCCGGTCGCCATGTCGATGGGCTTCATGTCGATCGCGGCGATGAGGGCGGGGCTCGACGCATCGTTGCGCGCGAGCGCGGCGAGAGCGGCGATGCGTACCGGGCGGATGTCATAGGGGCCATAGCCGCGCCGCGAAAGCCGTCCCTCGACCACCGCCTGCAGTGCCTTCACCATCTTCGCCTTCGATGCGTCGGGGATGGCAAAGCCGTTCGCAGCGGTCACCGACAGGATATAGGCGGTGAGCTCGGGCGAGCCCTCCATCCGGTCGTTCGGCCAGTAGCGGAGCAGCCCGTCCTTATCGAGATAGGTCGGCAGCGCGCCGGCGAGCGCCTGCCACGCGCCGACATCGCCGAGCGCGACGGCGCGCGACGTCAGCTGTTCGAAGCAGGTGTAGGGATAGGCGCCCATATAGTCGCGCACCCCGGTCAGCGGCGGCGCGAGTGTGCCGGCGAGCGCGACATCGACATAGCCGCCCGGCAGCGCGCCGGCGGGAACGGCGACGGGCAGGCCGGTGTCGGGCCCGACGCGCAGCAGGCTCGCCGCCCAGGTCTCGACCGGCACCGCCGGTTCGACCTGTTGCGCGGCGACCAGCCGGTCGTGCTGCCTGCCGCCGTTCGCCACCGCCTCGACCGTCCATTCGAGCGGGCCGGCGATGTCGGGCGCGGTGATCGACCAGCTGACCGGCACCGCGGCGCCCGCCGGGATGGTGACGGTCAGCGGCGGCGCGGTCGCGACCGCCGGAGACAGCGTCGCGGTGGCGGTGACCGTCATCGCCTTGTCGGTGCCGTTGCGCAGCGTGAAGCGCGCGTCATAGACGTCGCCGGTGCGGACCAGTTCGGGCAGGCTGCTGAAGACCGCGAGATCCTGAACCGTGCGCACGCTCGTTTCGCCGGTGCCGAAATATTGCGATCCGTCGGTCGCGATGGCGACGAGGCGGAAGGAGGAGAGATTGTCGCTGAGCGGCACCTCGACCGTCGCGCGGCCCCTGGCGTCGAGCGGGACGCGGCCCTGCCACAACAGCACGGGGCGGAAATCCTCGCGCGTCAGGCCGCTGAGGTCGCCGCCGCCGCCGCCGCCGGGTTCGAGCGCCTTGCGGCCATAATGGCGTTTGCCGACGACCTGCATCTGCGCGGTCGAGGTCAGCACGTCGAGCGTGCGCGTCCCCATCATCGCGTCGATCAGCTGCCAGCTTTCATTGGGGGCGAGCTGGAGCAGCGCCTCGTCGACCGCGACGAAGGCGACGTCGGCGTTGGCGGGCGGCTTGCCGCCGGGGGTGCGCACCTCGATGCTCGCTTTCGCCGTCTCGCGCACCGCATAGGTCGGTTTGTCGGCCTTCACCTTCACGCCGAGCTGATGGCCTTCCCAGCCGACCTTGATGCGCGCGATGCCCATGCGATAGGCGGGCTTGGCGAGATCGACGAGCGCGGTCGGCGGCGCGCCCTCGCTATTCTCGATCCTGAAGCCTGCCGCGCGCTTCAGCTTGCGGAACCAGCCCTCGCCGCCGGTCACCCGGCCGCGCACCGCCATCACCGAGACATAGACGTCGGGGGCATAGGTGGCGGGAAGCTTGACCTTGACCACCGGGTCGGTGCCCTTCAGCGGCACGACGAAGCTGGACAGCACCCCTTCGCGCTCGACGGTGACCAATGCGGTCGCCTCGCGGAAGGGCATGCGGACCTGGAAGCTGGCCGTCTCGCCCGCGGCGTAGCGCGGCTTTTCGGGGATCACGTCCATGCGGTCGCCATTGTCGCCGCCGAACCACCAGTCGTCGTCGCCCGCGAGCCAGACCGAGCGCACCGCGCGCGCCTGATTGCCGTCGGCGTCGGTCGTGGTCGCGACCACGGTGACCTCGCCCGACACGCCGGGCGCCATCGCGCAGTTGGCGCGGCCGAGCCGGTCGGTGGTCGCCGCGCAGGTCGCGCTCAGCCGCTTGGTGCGCATCTGGTTGTCATAGGCATAGAAGCCGCCGATCAGCCGCCGCCGCGCGGTGACGATCTCGCGGCTGTAGAGCGCGACCGAGACGCGCTGTCCGCTGCGCGGCTTGCCGCCCAAGTCGAGCGCGACGAAATCGAGCTTGAGGTCGTTGTCGCGCATCAGCCAGCCGTCGGTCTTGAGCCCCAGGCGGACGGCGGATGGATAGAGCATGATGCGGCGGCTGGCGGTCAGCGTTTCGCCATTGGCGTCCTGATAGTCCATCTCGACCGCCATCTGCGTCGGCTGGTCGATCGGCTGGTCGACCATGATGCTGGTCGTCGCCGCGCCATTGGCATCGAGGGTGAGCGGCACCGAGCGCGCGAGCGGCAGGTCGGCGCCCGGCTCTTCGCCGCTGTCGTCGAGCTGGATCACGCCTTCCCTGACCGGCCGGCCGTCGAAATCCCAGTCGCGATAATCCTCCGGCGGCGACCAGCGCGGCGCGAAGCTGGTGCGCAGCTCGACCGGCATGTTCGGCGCGGGGCCGCCCGACAGATAGCCGACGAACAGCGACAGCGGCACCTGCGCCGGGCGCACCGGCGGCGCCTTCGGCCCGGTCACCGTCGCGCGCATCGTCGGCAGGCGATATTCGTCGACGCGGACCGACTGCGAGGTCCAGATCGTCTTGTCCTCGCCGTCCTTGTCTTTCGTGACGAAGACGAGGTCATAGTCGCCCATCGGGGCCGACGAAGGAACGTTCCACACGCTTTCGCCGCTGCCGCCCGCGGCGATGCTGAACGGCATCTCGAACTCGGTGTCGGAGCCGCGATGGACGAGGCGCAGCTTGCCCGCCATCGGCTGCGGCACCTGAAAGCCGGTGCCGACCGGGCGGCGCAGGATATGCTTCATGTGGACGGTCTCGCCCGCCTTCACCAGCGCGCGGTCGAAGACGGTGTGGAGGATGTCGTCGCGTTCGGACCAGCCATAGGGGAGGTCGAAGTCATAGGGGCGGATGCCGCTGCCCCAGTCGGTGAGGGTGAAGCTGAAATCGTCGCCGCTGCGCGCGCTGATCATCAGCGCGTGGCCCTCGCTGTTCGCGGGATCGGGTTCTTCCTCGCAGCCAGCCCAGGTTTCGGGCTGCGGCAGGCCGGACGGAATGGCGAGGCGGCCCTGCTTGTCGGCGGTGCCGCGCGCGAGCAGGCGGCCGGTGCAGCTGTCGGTGACGCGGATCTCGGCGCCCGCGACGGGCAGGCCGGTGTCGAGCGCGGTCACCCAGGCGAGCGAGGTTTCGCGGCCCCATTTGAAATGCACCGCCATGTTGGTGACGAGCGCGGCGGTCGCGACATAGCGCGTCGCCTTGCGCCCCATCAGCGCGGCGCCGAGTTCGGGGCTGGCGATCTCGACGACATGGAAGCCCTTTTCGCCGAGCGGGATGCCGACGACCTCGAACGCCTTGCCGCCGCCGGGCGGGGTGAGCGTCAGGTCGCGGCGGGCGCCGCCCGCGGGGGCATCGTCGAACAGCGACTTGCTGCCGGTGTAGTTGACGGTGACTTCCTTGCCGCTGGCGTCGCGTTCGTCGCGGAAGTCGGTGTCGTCGGCCTTTTCGACGCGCTTCAGCCAGCGCGCGATCTCCGCATCGTCGTCGCCGACGGTCAGGACGCGCGCGGGCAGGCTGAGCCGCGCCTGCACCAGCGACGCCTCGAC
>CALMYE010000307.1 GCA_937873425.1 uncultured Sphingopyxis sp.
GCGAGGCGTCGGGCGAAAAGGTCATCGCCAACATCCGCGCCTGGAGCGACGGGCATCGGCCGCCGGATCAGGTGCTGGAGGGGTGGGCCTGACATACGTCGTCCCAGCGAAAGCTGGGACCCTAGGCGTCCAGCATGAACGATAGCGGTCCCAGCTTTCGCTGGGACGACGTATCGAAATCAATCCCCCGTCAAAATCCGGTCCACCAGCTGCTTCACCGTCGGCGTGAAGTTGTTGGAATAAAAGGGATCGGTCTTGAAATTGAACGCGGCATGGCCCGCGAACATCAGATTCTGTTCGACGTCGCCGCCGTGCGCGATGTCCTGCAGCGTCTTCTGGATGCAGAAGCTGCGCGGGTCGGCGAGGTAGCCGGTCGAATAATCGTCATGGTCCTTCCACGCCGAAAAGCCGCAGTGCGACAGGCAGCCCATGCAGTCGGCCTGGTCCTTGCGGATCACCGCCTTGTCGGCTTCGGTGACGAAAACGACCGTATTGTCGGGCGTCTTGAGCGCCGACGTATAGCCTTCCGCAACCCAGTCGCGCGCGCGGTCGCGGTCGTGCGGGGTGACCCAGAAATTCCTGCCCTTCACCCCCGCGTCGAGCTGAACGACATGATCGCCCGCTTCCTGCTTCGAATAGGGCACCTGCCGTTCCGAGCGCGCCTCCAAGTCGCGCAGGAAGGGGTTGCGCACCGCGCTGGAATAGAAGCCGGTGGGCGAGAAGCGGTGGAGCAGCACGTCGCCCTCGTCGAGCGTGCGGAGGCGGTCCTTCCACTCCTGCGGGATCGGGCTTTCCTCGGTCAGCAGCGGGCGGGTGCCGTATTGGAAGACGATCTGGCCGAGCTCGGGATTGTCGATCCAGTCTTCCCAGTCGCGCAGATACCAGACGCCGCCCGCCATCACGATCGGCACTTCGTCCGCAATCCCTTCGGCGCGCATCGTGTCGCGCAGCGCCTTGACGCGCGGATAGGGATCTTCGGGCTTTTTCGGGTCTTCGGCGTTCGACAGGCCGTTGTGTCCGCCCGCGAGCCACGGGTCCTCATAGACCACCGCCGCCATCAGGTCGGCGACCTTGTGATAGGCGCGCTTCCACAGCGCGCGGAAGGCGCGCGCCGACGAGATGATCGGCAGGTAATTCACATTGTGTCGCGCCGCGATCTCGCTGAGCTTGTAGGGCATGCCCGCACCGCAGGTGACGCCGGTGACGAGGCCCTTCGTCTTTTCGAGCACGCCCTCCAGCACCTGCTGCGCGCCGCCCATTTCCCACAGCACGTTGATGTTGATCGCGCCCTTGCCGCTGGCGATGTCATAGGCGCGCTTGACCTGCTCGACCGCGCCGTCGATCGCATAGCGGATCAGTTCCTCGTGGCGTTCCTTGCGGGTCAGCGCGTGATAAATCTGCGGGATGATCCTGCCCTCGGCGTCATAGCTGTCGGCGTTGACCGCCGAGACGGTGCCGATGCCGCCCGCCGCGGCCCAGGCGCCGCTCGACATATGGTTGGTCGCCGACACGCCCTTGCCCCCCTCGACCAGCGGCCAGACTTCACGGCCGCCGTAAAGGATGGGCTTCAAACCTTTGAACACGTTCAACCTCTTTTCTCCGTCTGCGCGCTTTCGCACACAGACCCACGATTGCCGCTTCCGTAAGCGGAAACGGACGATGAAAGTCAATGGGCGCGCGCCCTATCCTTCCGAGAAGAGACGGCGACCCCCAAGCGCGCGACCATAGAGATTTTCATAGGCCGCCACCATGATTGATTCGTCGAAGCGCTCGGCGGCGGCGCGGCGGTTCGCATCGCCCCCCGCGCGGCGAAGCGCGGCGTCGGCGGCGAGTTCGGCCAGCGCGGCGCGAAAGCCCGCCTCGTCCGCCGCGACGAAGCCGCGGTTGTCGGGCGCCACCATCGCGGCGATGTCGCCGACGTCGGGGCTGACGACCGGCAGCGCGGCCGCCATCGCCTCGATCACCGCGATCGGCGCCTGCTCGCTGCGCGACGAGAGCGCGAGCAGGTCGAAATGGCCGATCCATTTCGCGGGCTCGGCCATGAAGCCGGGCATCACCAGCCGGTCGCCGAGACCGCAGGCGGCGGCCTCGGCGCGGATCGCCTCCTTCTCCGGCCCTTCGCCGACGACGACGAGGCGCGCCGGGTCGGGAAGCGCCGCGACCGCGCGCACCAGCCGCGGCAGATCCTTGACCTTGCGCAGCCCCGCGACGGTGCCGATCACCACCTCGCCGTCGCGCCGGTCGAAGCCGGGAATCCCTACCGACGGCGCCTGCGCATAGGCGGCGACGTCGATGCCGTTGCGGATCAGCTGCGTGCGCCGCCGCGCGCCCCATTCGTCGGCGGCGATCCCTTCGAGCAGCACCGACGGCACCACCAGCGCCCCGGCCGTCGGCAGCGCGAGGCGGCGGAAGGCATTGCGCTTCCAGTTGCGCCGCGCGCTCTCGTCCTCGTTGAAGCCGTCCTCGTGATGGATCAGCGGCGACAGGGCGCGAAAGGGCGCGAACAGGCGGTGCGCCATCACCCCGTCCATCGCCCCCCAATTATAGCTGAGCACAAGGTCGAAGCCCGCCATATAGGCTGCAAGGCGGCGATAACGGGCGAGACCCGGCCTGCCGTGCAGCGCGGGCGCCGCCGCGCCCGGAAACGCGACCGCGACCGCCGGGTCGATCGCATCGCGCGCGCCGAGCGCGTCGGGAACCGCCGACAGGACGGTGTGGCGCGCGCGCGGCCCCATCAGGTTCATCAGCCGCGTCGCGCGCGCCTCCTTGCCGCCGAGCGCGAAGCTGGAATGGAGGTGCAGGATGCGCACCGGCTCGCGCGGCGCGGTCACGCGGCGGGGAGTTCCGCCGCCCAGGCGTCGATCGCCGCCACCGCCTCGGGCTCGTCCATCGTCGGCGCGTGGCCGACCCCCGGCACCTCGACCAGCCGCGCGCGCGGCAGCGCCGCCGCCATCTTCCCGGCGGCCTCGCGCGCGAGAATGTCCGAGAGCTCGCCGCGCAGGATCAGCAGCGGCATGTCGCCGAGCGCGCGATAGGCGGGCCATAGATCGACCCCGGCATCGCCGCCGTTCGGCACGCGCAGCGGCGCCGCGATCTGCTTGTCGTAATCGGTGACGATGCGGCCTTCGGGGGTCAGCCGGTGGGTGCGCTTGGTCAGCCGCAGCCAGTCGTGGATGCCATAGCCCGGATAGATGGCGCCATTGAGCTCGGCCATCGCGCGCGCGGCGTGCATCCAGGTCGGCTGGCTGCCCCCCGCGCCGATATAGTCGCGGATGCGGTCGAGCCCCGCCGTCTGCAATTCGGGGCCGACATCGTTGAGCACGGCGCCGACGAGCCGCCCCGGCTGGGTCGCGGCGAGCAGCATCGACACCAGACCGCCGAGCGACGTCCCCACCGTCGCGAAGCGCTCGATGCCGAGATCGTCGAGCAAGGCCACCACATCCTGCACATAGGTGAGCGGGACATAGGTCATCGGGTCCTTGGCGTAGGCGCTCTCGCCGCGGCCGCGAAACTCGACGGCGATCACGCGGCGGCGCGCGGCGAGATGCGGCGCGAGCGCCTCGAAATCGCGGGCATTGCGGGCGAGGCCGGGGAAGCACAGGATCGGCGGCGCCGCGGCAGCCTCGGCGGGTCCGTCATGGACGCGGGCGTGCAGGCGCACGCCGTCGGCCGACCACCAATAATGATCCGACCAGTCGCGAATATCCTGCTGCACCGAAATGGCGTGTCCCCTTGTCCGCCGGCGCACGGGCGCGCGCCGGAATGAGCGCCATCTATCGCCAACCGCGCGGCGCGGCGCAAGACATGGCGCGCGGTTGTGGTGGATCAGTTTGAATTCGGATCGCGACGCCCGTTCTCCCCTCCCGCAGGCGGGAGGGGGTGGGGGGGGGCGCGAGCCGCAGGCCCGCTCCTGCGCTATCGGCCTTGCCCCCCCCCCCCCCGCCCAACCCGCCAACCGGCCAAGCTCCCCGCCCCCCCCCCCCCCCCGGGGGGGG
>CALMYE010000308.1 GCA_937873425.1 uncultured Sphingopyxis sp.
AGGGCGCGATCCGCGGCTCCTACGACGGCGCGATGGTGGGCTTCGAGATCGGCAATTGCCTGGCGGAACTGGCGGACAGATCAAACCCCTCCCCTTCAGGGGAGGGGCAGCGAGACTTGGTCCGGCGTTAGCCGGGCCTTAGGCGAGCGGGGTGGGGTCTATCGGCCTTGCGCGAGGCCGATAGACCCCACCCCAACCCCTCCCCTGAAGGGGAGGGGCTTGATGAGGCGGCCCCTTTCCGAATGTCCTCGCACCCGCTAAGGCGCGGCCATGTCCGAAACCAAGACCCCCTTCTACATCACCACCGCGATCAGCTACCCCAACGGCCGCCCGCATATCGGCCACGCCTATGAGGCGATCGCGACCGACGTCATGGCCCGTTTCCAGCGCGCGCGCGGCCGCGACGTGCGGCTGGTCACCGGCACCGACGAACATGGGCTGAAGATGTTCCAGACCGCGCGCGACCAAGGCCGCGCGACGATCGATCTCGCCGATGAAATGTCGGGATATTTCCGTGAGATGTATGCCAGGCTGAACATCAGCTATGATGTTTTCATGCGCACGTCGGATGCCGCTCACCATGCCGCCTCGCAGGCGATCTGGAAGGCCATGCAGGCGAACGGCGACCTCTATCTCGACCGCTACGAGGGCTGGTACTCGGTCCGCGACGAGGCCTTTTACGACGAAAGCGAACTGACCGGCGGGGAAGGGGATGCGCGCCTCTCGCCGCAGGGCACGCCCGTCGAATGGACGGTCGAGGAAAGCTGGTTCTTCCGTCTCTCGGCCTATCAGGACCGGCTGCTCGCGCTCTATCGCGACAACCCCGACTTCATCCGCCCCGAAAGCCGCCGCAACGAGGTGCTGCGCTTCGTCGAGGGCGGCCTCAAGGATCTCAGCGTCTCGCGCACCAGCTTCGACTGGGGCGTGCCGGTGCCGGACAGCCCCGGCCATGTCATGTATGTCTGGGTCGATGCGCTGACCACCTATCTCTCGGGCCTCGGTTTTCCCGATCCCGATAGCGATTTTGCCCGATATTGGCCCGCCGACATCCATATGATCGGCAAGGATATCGTGCGTTTTCATACCGTTTACTGGCCGGCCTTCCTGATGAGTGCCGGCCTTCCGCTGCCGAAGCAGGTGTTCGGTCACGGCTTCCTGCTCAACCGCGGCGAGAAGATGTCGAAATCGCTCGGCAATGTCGTCGATCCGATGACACTCGCCGAGCGCTTCGGCGTCGATGCGCTGCGCTATTATCTGCTGCGCGAGGTCAGCTTCGGCCAGGACGGCAGCTATTCGGCCGAAGCGATCGTGCGCACCGCTAACGCCGACCTCGCCAACAGCTTCGGCAATCTGGCCCAGCGCAGCCTGTCTATGATTTTCAAGAATTTGGATGGCGTTCTTTCGACCGATTATGCGCCATCCGAAGAGGATGCGGTGCTGCTTGCCGACCTCCACGCGATGGCGACCGAGCGCCTGCCGCAAGAGTTCGAGCAGCTCGCTTTCTCGGTCGGCATCGAGGACTGGCTACGCGCCGTCTTCGCCTGCAACCAATATGTCGATGCGCAGGCGCCCTGGGCGCTGCGCAAGACCGATCCCGAGCGGATGCGCGCGGTGCTGATGACGCTGTTCCAGGCGGTCCGCACGCTGGCGATCGCGATCCGCCCGGTCGTGCCGGCCGCCGCCGACGCGCTGCTCGACCAGATGGGCATCGCGCCGGATGCGCGCGATTTCGCGGCGCTCGCCGATACGGACTGGTTCGCAAAGCTCGCGGCCACCGGTTTCACTGCCGGCCAGCCGGTCCCGATCTTCCCGCGCCTGGAACTGCCCGAGGGTGAGGGGGAAGGGGAGCCCTGATGCTCGTCGATTCGCACTGCCACCTCAACTACAAGGGGCTCGCCGAGCAGCAGGACGCGGTGCTGGCGCGCGCCCGCGCGCGCGGTGTCACCGCGATGCTCAACATCGCGACGCGCGAGAGCGAATGGGACGATGTGCTCGCCGCGGCCGAGGCGAACCCCGACGTCTGGGCCAGCGTCGGCATCCACCCGCACGACGCCGACCAGCATTCCGACATCGATACCGCGAAGCTGGTCGAACGCGCCGCGCATCCGCGCGTGATCGGCATCGGCGAAACCGGCCTCGACTATTATTACGACAAGAGCGACCGCGTCCGGCAACAGGACAGCTTCCGCCGCCATCTCCATGCGTCGCAGGCGACCGGCCTGCCGGTCATCGTCCACACGCGCGATGCGGAGGCCGACACGCTGGCGCTGCTCGGCGAGGAGATGGGCAGGGCGACCTTCTCCGGCGTCATCCACTGCTTCACCGCCAGCGACGATTTCGCGAAGGCGGCGCTCGACCTCGGCCTCTTCATCTCGATCTCGGGCATCGTGACGTTCAAGAACGCTGCGGAGCTTCAGGCGACGGCGAAATGGCTGCCGCAGGACCGGCTGCTGATCGAAACCGATTCCCCCTTCCTTGCGCCCGTGCCGCACCGAGGCAAGACGGGCGAGCCCGCCTTCGTCGCCGACACGCTCGCCTTCCTTGCCGACCTGCGCGGCGACGATCCCGAAGCGCTGGCGGCGGCGACGAGCGCCAATTTCTATGCGCTTTTCAACAAGGCGACGCCATGACGTCACGTCCATCACGATCATTGGCGTCATGAAGGTCAGGATATTGGGCTGCGGCACCTCATCGGGTGTGCCGCGGATCGGCAACGACTGGGGCGCGTGCGACCCCGACAATGTGCGCAACCTGCGCACGCGGGTGTCGATCCTCGTCTCGCTCGGCGGCTTCCGTATCCTCGTCGACACCAGCCCCGACATGCGGCTGCAACTGCTCGCCGCCGAAGTGGGCGAGGTCGATGCCGTCATCTGGACGCACGAACATGCCGACCACACCCACGGCCTCGACGACCTCAGGCAGATCATGCACCGGCGCGGCTCGCCGGTGCCTGTCTATGCCCGCGACCATGTGCTCGACATATTGAAATGGCGCTTCACCTATGCCTTTGCGGGCAATGCCGGCTATCCGGCGTCGGTCGATCCGGTCGACCTGATGGATCATCAATCGATCGGCCCGATCGAGGTGTCGGCGATCGAAATGCCGCACGGCCCGATCAAGGCGACCGGCCTGATCTTCAGCGATGGTGCGCATAAGATTGCCTATGCCACTGATTTTTCAAAGTTCACTGACGAGATGGTCGATTTCTTCCAAGGCGTCGACCTGTTCGTGATCGACGCGCTACGGCGCTATCCGCACCCGACCCATCCGCATCTTCAGATGACGCTCGAGGCGCTGGTGAAGGTCGGCAATCCGCGCGCGATCATCACGCATATGGACAATACGATGGATTATGACGACCTTGCCGCCGAATTGCCGCCGGGCGTCGAGCCGGGCTATGACGGACTGGAGGTGCAGCTATGAACGGTGACACGGCGGTCAGCCTGGCCTGGGGTGTCGGCGCGCTCGCGCTGGTGGTGAGTTCGCTGGTCGCGCGGCGCTTGCCGATGAGCGACTGGATCAAGATGGCGCTCGCCTGGGCGGCGATCTTCGGGCTGGTGTTCCTGGTGGTATGGGCGTGGCAGGCGGTGACCTGACAGGGGGGATCAGCGACGCCATCCCACATTTATATTTAACATAATACCTATTATCGGATAAATATATGCCGCCAGACACCCCCGCTTCCCCGCAATCCCCCATCGACCGGCTGCTCGCCATCATGCGGCAGTTGCGCAACCCCGACGGCGGCTGCGAATGGGATCTGGCGCAGGATTTCGCGACGATCGCGCCCTACACGATCGAGGAAGCCTATGAGGTCGCCGACGCCGTGGCGTCGGGCGATCCCGCCGCGATCCGCGACGAGCTCGGCGACCTGCTGCTCCAGGTCGTCTTCCAGGCGCAGATCGCGACCGACAAGGGCCTGTTCGGCTTCGACGATGTCGCGAACGCGATTTCCGCCAAGATGGAACGCCGCCATCCCCATATCTTCGGTGACGCCGCGACGCCCGACGTCCGCGGCCAGTGGGAACAAATCAAGGCCGACGAACGCGCCGCCGATGGTCCCAAGGGCGCGCTCGACGGCGTCGCGCTGTCGCTGCCCGCACTGCTCCGCGCGAAAAAGCTGCAATCGCGCGCCGCGCGCGTCGGCTTCGACTGGCCCGACACCGACGGCCCCCGCGACAAGATCGCCGAGGAACTCGCCGAAGTGGCCGAGGCCGATACCGACGCCGCGCGGCACGAAGAGGTCGGCGACCTGCTGTTCGCCGTCGTCAATTACGCCCGCAAGCTTGGCGTCGATGCCGAAAGCGCGCTGCGCGACGCCAACCAGAAATTCGCCCGCCGTTTCGCCGCGATGGAAACCCGCGCCGGCGGCAGCCTCGACGGCCTGCCCCTCGATGCACAGGAAGCGCATTGGCAGGCGGTGAAGGAAACCGAACGGGGTTAAAATGCGAGTGTCCCCGCGAAGGCGGGGACCCAGAGCGGCCTTGCACCGCTCTACTCTGGGTCCCCGCCTTCGCGGGGACACTCGCCCTGATCCGTCGGCCACAACCGCTCGAACCGCGCCCGGTCCGCCGGATCGAGCCGCACCGTCAGCATATGCCCCTCGCCCTCGGCCACGTCGCTCAGCACCTCGCCGCGGGCGTGCAGCCATGCCATCGCTTCGCCCTGATCGAAGCGCAGGAAGATGCGCAGCACTTGGTGCCGTGACGTCAGTTGCGACGCCATCAGCGTCCGCGCCGCCTCGACGCCTTCGCCGTTCACCGCGGAAATGACCGCGACGTCGCTCCGCCGCGACGCCATTTCCTCGATCGCCACGCGCCGTTCGGGATCGGCGGTGTCGATCTTGTTCCATATCTCGATCTGCGGCACCGGATCGGGCGCGTCCTCCCCTCCCCCCTCGCCATTTTGCGGCCCATTGACGCCCAGCGAATCGAGGATGGCGGCAACATCGGCATATTGCGCGTCGCTGTCGGGATGGACGATGTCGCGGACGTGGACGATCAGGTCGGCGGTCGTCACTTCTTCCAGCGTCGCGCGGAACGCCGCGACCAGTTCGGTCGGCAGGTCGGACACGAAGCCGACCGTATCGGACAAGATCGCCTTGTCGATCCCGGGCAGCCTTATCTCGCGCATCGTCGGGTCGAGCGTCGCGAACAGCATATCCTCCGCCATGACGTCGCTTCCTGTCAGGCGATTGAAAAAAGTTGATTTTCCGGCGTTGGTGTAACCGACCAGCGCGATCACCGGCCAGGGCGCGCGCTGCCGCTTCGCGCGCTGGAGATTGCGGGTGCGCCGCGCATCGTCCAGCTGCTTGCGGATGCGGGCCATGCGGTTGCGGATCATCCGGCGGTCGGCCTCGATCTGCGTCTCGCCCGGCCCGCCGAGGAAGCCGAAGCCGCCGCGCTGGCGTTCGAGGTGGGTCCAGCTGCGCACCAGCCGCCCCGCCTGATAGTCGAGATGCGCGAGTTCGACCTGCAGCCGCCCCTCCGCCGTCGCCGCGCGCTCGCCGAAGATTTCCAGGATTAATCCCGTCCGATCAATGACCTTGACGCCGAGTTCGGTCTCCAGATTGCGCTGCTGGATCGCGGTCAGTGCCGCATCGACGATGACGAGCTGCGCGGCACCTTCGCCGACATCGGGCTTGATCGCCTCGATCTGCCCGACGCCCAGCAGCGTCGCTGCGCGCGTCTGCCGCAGCCGCAGCGGATGCACCGCCACGACGTTCAGCCCGATCGCGACCGCCAGCCCACGCGCCTCCTCGACCCGCGCGTCGAGGTCGCGCGACAGCCGCTGGCCGCGCCATTCGGGCACGACCAGCACCGCCGCGGCCCCGCGGCTGACCTCTTCCCGGTCGGTCATCGCATCGTTCAGGAGGCGTCGCCCTCGCCGTCACCCTCGCCGCTGTCGCTCAGGTTGATCGGCCCGTTCGGCTGCACCGTCGAGATGGCGTGCTTGTAGACCAGCTGCACCTGCCGCTCGCGCTCGAGCAGCATGCAGAACAGGTCGAAGGCGACGATATCGCCCTGCAGCATCACCCCGTTGACGAGGAACATCGTCACCGATTCGTCCGACCGCCGCACCGCGTTCAGGAACACGTCCTGCAACGCCTTGCTCTTCCCCGCCGGCGCATTGCGCACATCGTCGCCGAGCAGCGACAGGTCGAAATCATGCGACGGCATGACGGTCGAGATCGCATGCTTGTAGACGAGCTGCGACTGGCCGTCGCGGCGCAGCAGCAGCGAGAAATTGTCGAACCAGGTGATGATCCCCTGCAATTTGACGCCCTTGACGAGGAACATCGTCACCGGTGTCTTGCTGCGACGCAGGGCGTTGAGGAAGAGATCCTGGAGATTCTGGTTTTTATCGGACACATTGGCCTCCTGTTCTTGGCGGCAGATACCGCTGCACGGCCCTGTGCGGACCGCTGCCTTCGCCTTGGCGAGGGCAATATGCGGCAAAGCGCGCCGCAGGTCTAGCGCAAAGCCGCCTGCCGTCAGCCCTCGCCGTCCGAATTCTCGGTCAAACCCAGCAGCTTCAGCTTCCGGTGCAGCGCCGAACGCTCCATCCCGATGAAGGTCGCGGTGCGCGAGATGTTGCCGGAGAAGCGGTTGATCTGGATGCGCAGATATTCGCGCTCGAAATTCTCGCGCGCTTCCTTCAGCGGGATGGCAGTGATCGATTCGGCGCTGGGCAATATGTCGGTGCCGCCGCGCACCAGCTCGGCGGGCAGCATGTCGGCATCGATCCGCCCGAGCCGGTCGCTCGGCGCGAGGATCATCACGCGTTCGACGACGTTGCGCAGTTCGCGGACATTGCCCGGCCATTCATGCGCCTGGAGCGCCGCCATCGCTTCGGCGCTGATCTCGGGCGGGGGGACGTGGCGGTCGGCGGCGTAGCGGCCCGAAAAATGCTCGCACAGCGCCGCGATGTCGTCGCGCCGCTCGCGCAGCGACGGAATATGCACCGGCACGACGTTGAGCCGGTAGTAAAGGTCCTCGCGAAAGCGACCCTCGGCGATCTCGGCCATCAGGTCACGCGCCGAGCCCGAGATGATGCGCACGTCGACGCGGATCATCGTCCGCCCGCCGACGCGCGTGAAGCTCTGGTCGGTCAGCACGCGCAATATCTTGCCCTGCGTCGTCAGCGGCATGTCGGCAACCTCGTCGAGGAACAGCGTCCCGCCATGCGCCTGTTCGAGCAGGCCGACGCGGATCGCGCCGTCGTCGCTTTCGCTGCCGAAAAGCTCGGCCTCGACCGTCTCCGGGTCCATGCGCGCCGAGGATACGACGCGGAAGGGCGCGGCATGACGGCCGCTCCACCCGTGCAACACACGCGCCGCGACTTCCTTGCCGACGCCGGCGGCGCCGGTGATGAGCACGCGGCTCCCCGTCCCCGCCACGCGCTTGAGCGTCGCGCGGACATTGTTGATCGCGGTGCTGGTGCCGGTCAGCTCGTCGGCCGGCCCGGCGCGCTCGCGCAGCCGTTCATATTCGAACTTCAGCCGCTCGCTCTCGGTCGCGCGCGCGACGAGATGGAGCAATCGTTCGGCCTCGAACGGCTTTTCGATGAAGTCGAAAGCGCCGCGACGGATCGCGGCGACCGCGGTGTCGAGCCCGCCGTGGCCCGAAATCACGATGATCGGCAGCGTCGGGTCGAACGCCTTGATCGCCTCGACGAGGCCGAGGCCGTCGAGCCGCGATCCCTGCAGCCAGACGTCGATCAGCGCGAGCGACGGGCGCCGCTGGCGGATCGCGTCGAGCGCGGCGTCGCTGTCCTGCGCGGTGCGGGCCTCATAGCCCTCGTCCTCCATGACGCCGGCGACCAGTTCGCAAATGTCGCGTTCGTCGTCTACGATCAATATATCAAGCGCCATCGGTCTTCTCTGTTCTGGCGGTCCGGACGCGGCCCGGAACCGATTCAGCCTGCCCCGCCGCGCTGTCCCCACCCTGCCCCGCGAGCGGCCGCAGACGGTCGGGATGGAGCGTCAGCGTGACGCGGGTCCCCTGCCCCCCCGGATTGTCGGCGAATTCGAGTTCGCCATAATGCTGCTCGACGATCTTCTTGACGATCGCGAGCCCCAGGCCGGTGCCGCCCTGGCGGGTCGTCATATAGGGTTCGGCGATCGTGTCGCGGGCGTCGGGAAGGCCGATGCCGTCGTCGGTTATGGCGATGCGGACATCGCCGTCACGGCCCATGTCGAGTTCGGCATGAATATGGCCGGCAGGCGATTCTTCGCCATTTTTCGATTTTTCTTCAATTGCTTCGACTGCATTCTTGACGATATTCGTCAAGGCCTGCGACAACAGGCGGCGGTCGCAGACGAGCGGCTCTATCTCGTTCGGCACCGTGACGCCGAACGCGATGTCCGGCTTGGCGACCTCGAACAGGAAAACCGCCTGCTTCAATATGTCGCGGACGTCCTCGACGCCGAAGGTCGGCTTGGGCATGCGCGCGAAGCTGGAGAATTCGTCGACCATGCGCCGCATGTCATGGACCTGGCGGATGACGGTGTCGGTCAGCTTGCGGAAGGTCGCCTGATCGCCCTCGACCTTGTCGCCGAAACGGCGTTGCAGACGTTCGGCGGCGAGCTGGATCGGGGTGAGCGGATTCTTGATCTCGTGCGCGATGCGGCGCGCGACGTCCGACCAGGCGGCGCGGCGCTGGTCGAGCAATTGCTGGGTGATGTCCTCGAAGCTGAGCACGAAGCCGTCGCCGAGCGCGACCGCCTTGGCGGCGATCGTCGCGGGCTCGGCGTCCGCGCGCGCGAGCTGCACGATCGCTTCGCGCTCGTCGCCGGTGATCAACCGCGCGAGTTCGGGCGCGACCTCCGCCAGCGGGCGTCCGGTCAGCGCGTCGGCGCTGCCGCCGATCAACCGCTCCGCCGCCGCGTTGACGAGCAGGATGCGCTGGTCGGGATCGACCGACACCACGGCCGACGAAACGCCGCTGAGCACCGCTTCGATCAGGCTGCGGCGCGCCTCGAGCTGTTCGTTGGCGCCGACCAGCGCGCGGGTCTGGCCCTGAATCTGCTCGGTCATGCGGTTGAAGGCGCGCGCCAGCACCGAAATCTCGTCGTCGTTCACCGACGGTTCGACGCGCACCGACAGGTCGCCGCCTGCGGCCGTGCGGGTCGCACCCACCAGCGTGCCGAGCGGCCGCACGATGCGGTCGGCCACGACGATCGCCGCGAACATGGCGAGCGCGAGCAGCAGCAACGACCCGAGGTAGAGAGCGCCGTTGAACTGCAACTGCAGCTGCTGCGAGCGTTGGAACAGCGCATTATAGTCGGCGAGCACGGTCCGCGCCCGCTCGAACTGGAGAAGGCCGAGCGAGTTGGCGTCGCGCGACGCATAGAGATAGGCGTTGGGGCGGTCGGGCAGCCGCGTCGCGGCCTCGATCCGGTCGGACCGCTGCGTGACGATGATCTCTTCGCCCTTGTTCAGCCGCTCGACGATCGCGGGGGTGATGCGCGCGTCCGCCGCGCGATTGTCGGGATCGATCATCGCCGCGGTGCGCGCGATGCCGTCCACGCCGATCTCGATGATCGCCGATTCGTTGAGCTCGCGGATCACCACCTGCTGCAAATAGGCATCGGTGAAGCGCGTGCTGTCGACCGCGTCGGTCTTCAGATAGTCGCTGAGGTCGCCCGCCATCGCGAGGGTGTTGGCGCCGACCGTCTTCTGGCTGTCCTCATAAAAGGCCTGCGCCAGGCTGGCGGCATTTTCGAACATCCCGCGCGACCGGTCCGAATACCAGAAATCGACGCCGAACTGAAACAGCAGCGAAGCGAAGATCACGACGAGCAGCGTCGGCGCGGCGGCGATCAGCGAGAAAAGCGCCACCAGCCGGACGTGCAGGCGCCCGTTGCCGCCGCCCATCGAACGCGCCGCGCGCGCGCGGGCGACACGGCTTCCGATCAGCACGATCAGCGCCATCGCGGGGACCAGGTTCGCGACCATGATCGCCGCGACGAGCCCCGGCGTCAGTAGCCGCTCGCTCTGCGCGTCGCCGGTGACATAGATATAGGTCGCAAGGCCGACGCTGAGGATGACCGCGAGCGCATAATATTCGGGCGCGGCCAGCGTCCAGCCGCCCGCGCGCGGGGGTTCGGAATCGCTGCTGTTCACCAAGGGAGCGCCGGTCGCCATTGTGGCCTTGCTACGACAATCCTGTTGCACGGAAAACACACAAAGTGCGTCATAAACACAGTTGGCCGCAAAAAATGCGCCGGCCTGGCGTCCGCTCAGGCCCGCGTCGGATCGATATCCAGCTGCCCCAGCCGCTTGCGCAGCGTGTTGCGGTTGATGCCGAGCCGGCGCGCGGCTTCGAGCTGGTTGCCGCGCACGTCGCGCAGCACGCGGCGGAACAGCGCCGCCTCGACGATCGCCTCCAGCCGTTCGTGCAGTGTGCCGTCATGGTCGGTGACGAGTTCCTCGCGCGCCCAGTCGTCGACCGCGCGCGCGATCGCGTCGGCGGGGGGGGGGCGCGCCCCTCCCCCCCCCCCGCACTGCCTTAGCCCCCCCCCCCCCCCCCCCCACCCCACCCCGTCGCGCCCGCC
>CALMYE010000309.1 GCA_937873425.1 uncultured Sphingopyxis sp.
GCGGGCAATAGGTGTATGATTCTATCCTGTCAACAGTCTATCTTGTAATTTAATTACTATTTTGTTGATAGAATCGACGGATAATGATTCTTCGTGGCGCGGCCAGTCGGCCGGCGGCTGATGGCGGAACCAGGTATATTGCCGTTTCGCATATTGGCGGGTGGCGGCCTGCGCTTGTTCCAGCGCCTCGGCGCGGGTGAGTTCGCCGCGCAGATGGGCGGCGATCTGCGGCACGCCGATCGCGCGCATGACCGGAAGGTCGGGGTCGAGGGTGCGCGCCAGCAGGGCGCCGGCCTCTTCGACCGCCCCGGCATCGAACATGGCGGCGAGCCGGGCGTCGCAGCGTTCGCGCAGCCAGTCGCGCGGCGGCAGCAGGATCAGCGGGGCGAGGGCGACGTCGCCGGCGATGCCGCCCTCGCGCGCGCGCTGCCAGTCGGCGAGCGGGCGGCCGGTCGCGCGGACGACCTCGAGCGCGCGGGCGATGCGCGTGGTGTCGGCGGGGGCGAGGCGCGCGGCGGCTTCGGGATCGGCCGCCGCGAGCGCGGCATGGGCTTCGGCGACGGGCAGCGCGCGGACGGCGGCGCGCACGTCGGGGTCGATCTGCGGCACCGGCGCGATGCCGAACAGCAGCGTGCGCAGATAGAGGCCGGTGCCGCCGACGAGGACCGGAATCGCGTCATCCTCCCATGCGCGGGCAAGCGCGCGGCGTGCGTCGCCGGCCCAGCGCGCGGCGTTGCAGGCCTCGGCGCCGTCGACATGACCGAACAGGCGGTGCGGGACGCCCTGCATTTCTTCGGCGGTGGGGCGCGCCGACAGGATCGGGATGTCGGCATAGACCTGGCTCGCGTCGGCGTTGACCACGACGCCGCCGGGCAGCGCCTTTGCGAGAGCGACCGCCAATGCGCTCTTGCCGCTGGCGGTCGGCCCGGCAATAAGCGCCGCGCGCGGGCGCTGGCCCGAGGATGAGGAAGGATGTGCCATGTTCGTGGCGACGCTGATAGCAGCCGGAAAGCTGACCGACGAGGTGGTTCGCGAGGCGATGGGCCGGCTGTTCGCGGCGGGGCATCATTTCGAGGGATGGTCGTGGATCGACGAGGGCGATGCCGCCGACCTGCGCTTTCAGGGGATGCCGGACATCGCGCGCATGGCGCTGGCCGAGATCGACCATGACGGGCTCGACATTGTGGTGCAGCCGCTGGCCGACCGGGCGAAGAAGCTGATCATCGCCGACATGGATTCGACGATGATCACCGTCGAGTGCATCGACGAACTCGCCGATTATGCCGGGATCAAGCCGCAGATCGCGGCGATCACCGAGCGCGCGATGCGCGGCGAACTGGATTTCCGCGCGGCGCTGACCGAGCGCGTCGCGCTGCTCGGCGGGATGGCGGAGAGCGTGCTGGCGGATTGCCGCCGCGAGCGCGTGACGCTGACCCCCGGCGCGCGCGCGCTGGTGCAGACGATGAAGGCGCATGGCGCGCAGGCGGTGCTGGTGTCGGGCGGCTTCATGCCCTTCGCGGGACCGGTGGGCGAGGCGATCGGCTTCGACCGGGTGGTCGCGAACGCGCTGGAGATCGCGGACGGCAAGCTGACGGGGCGGGTGCTGGAGCCGATCGTCGATGCGGACACCAAGCTCGCGACGCTGAACGCCGAGGCGGCGGCGCACGGCCTGTCGCTTGGGCAGACGCTGGCGGTCGGCGACGGGGCGAACGACATCCCGATGATCGCCGCGGCGGGGCTGGGCATCGGATACCGCCCGCATCCCGCCTGCGCCGAGGCCGCCGACGCCGCGATCCGTCACAACGACCTGACCGCGCTCTTGTGGGCGCAGGGCTATGCGCGGCGGGACTGGGTGACGGAGTAGGAGGCTTGGAAAATCCTCCCCGCTTGCGGGGAGGGGGACCGCCGCAGGTGGTGGAGGGGGCGGGCAGCCTGGCGCGAGGTTGCGCAAGGATGCGCCCCCCCTCCGTCAGCGCTTCGCGCTGCCACCTCCCCACGGGGTGGGGAGGATCGGAACGGCCCCGCCGTCAGTTGGTCCAGTAGACATAATCCTGCCCGTCGCGCCACGGGGCGTTCAGCGGGACGTCGAGGCGCACCGGTCCCTCGAACAGGCCGGGCCAGATCGGCTGCGCCATGTCCCTGTTCTGCGCCTCGATCATCGCCTTGAGTTCGGCGACGCGCTGCGGTTCCTGCGCCGACAGGTCGGCCTTCTCGGTCGGGTCGGCGGCGAGGTTGTAGAGGCGCGCCTTTTCGGGGCGCCTGGTCACCTGCAATTTCCAGTCGCCCGCGCGCACCGCGCGATAGTCGCCCGAGCGCCAGAAGAGGGCGGGGCGCTGCGCCGGCCCGGCGAGGATGTCCTCGCTGTCGATGGTGCGGCCCGCCGGCACCGCGGCGCCCGCCGCGGCGGCGATGGTCGCGAAGATGTCGATATGCCCGGTCATGTCGGCGCGCGCCGATCCCGGCGCGATTTTCGCGGGCCAGCGCATGAAGAAGGGCGTACGGATGCCGCCCTCGAAGAAGGTCGCCTTCCACCCGCGATACGGCGCGTTCAGCCCCTCCATGCCGTTATACCACGCGCCGCCATTGTCGCTGGTGAAGATGACGAGCGTGTTGTCGTCGATCCCCAGCGCCTTGAGCTTTGCCATGATGTCGCCGATGCGTCGGTCCATATGCGCGATCATCGCGCCGTATACGCGCGTCTTGTGGTCGGCGATCTGCGGCAGCTTGTCATATTCCGCCTTGGTGGCCTGCAAGGGCGTGTGCGGCGCGTTGAAGGCGAGATAGAGGAAGAAGGGGCGATTGCGATTGGCCTCGATCGCGTTGATCGCCTCGTCGGCGAAATAGTCGGTCATATGCCCCTTGGGGTGAAAGCGCTTGCTGCCGTTGTGCGTCACCGCATGGCGCAGATTCGCCCACAGGAAGCGGTCGATCGGGTCCCACGGCAGCTTGGCATTGACTGTATCGGGATCGTCCTCGGGCAGGAACATCGCGGCGCCGCCGAGCACCGCGACGCTTTCGTCGAAACCCTGGCCCTGCGGCTGGAGCGCGGGCGCCTCGCCCAGATGCCATTTGCCGATGTGCAGCGTGCGATAGCCCGCCGCCTTCACCGCCTCGGCGATCGTCACCTCGTCCGCGGGAACGCCCATGTCGGGATAGTCGGGGATGCCGGGGGTGATCAGGCCCTTGTGAAAGATCGCCTTGTGCGGTCCGACTCCGTCGCCGTGCGCCAGATTCTCGGCGAACTCGACCGGCACCGCGGTGAATTCGAAGCCGAAACGCGTCGGATAGCGCCCGGTCATCATCGCCGCGCGCGACGGCGAGCAGGTGGCGTTGGCGGCATAGGCGGTGGTGAAGTTCATCCCCTCGCGGGCCAGCGCGTCGATGTTCGGCGTCTTGACGATCCCGCCCGCGACGCCGCCGCCGTTCAGGCTGATGTCGTTCCAGCCGAGGTCGTCGGCGACGATCAGGATGATGTTCGGGGGGCGCTCGCCTTCCGGCGCGGTCGCCGGTCCCTTGTCCCAGACGATCGCGCGATGAGGCTGCACCGGGTCCTGCCAGTCCTGCACCAGCCCGGGCAGGCGATATTTGTTCGCCTCGAAGGCCCAATATCCCCCGGCGCCGAGCAGCGCGACGATGCCCAGCGCGATCCATCTCTTCTTCATGCGCTTCCTCCCGGCGAAAGCATGGCGATATGGCCGAGCGCCGCGGCGAGCGCGAGGATCAGGGCGACGGTGACGCGCGGGCTGGCGTAAAAAGCGACCTGCCGCTGCGTCGGAAAGGAAAAGGTCGCCTCGATCCCCAGAGACTTGTTAGGGTGGACGGCGCGAAAGGCCGGGTCCGCCGCCATGCGGATCAGATCGCGGCGGCTGCGATAGCGCATCGTCCCCGCCAGCGACCAGCCGGGGTCTGCTGCCGTATTCCACGCGTCGATATAGCCGCCGACCTTGCGTCCGACGAACAGCGGATGCCCGCCGCGCGCGATCAGGCCGCGAACGAAGGGGTCGGAATAGCGGCGCAGCCATTCGCTGCCCTCCGCCGTCTCGCCGCTGGCGGCGTCGGTGACAGCGCCGGGGCGCGTGCGCACCAGATTGATCATCACGAATTCGCGCCCGTCGTCGCCCTCCAGAAAGGCGCGCAGCCGATCCGCATCATTGCCCGTTTCGGCCATGCGCGGGCCGAGTGTCGCCAGAAAAGCGTCGATCTCCGCGCGTTTCAGCGGACGCCGCAGCCCGTCGTAGAACAGCAGGAAGGCAAGCCACAGCAGCAGCGCGCCGGCCCAGATCGCTGCGATGACCAGCCCCCGTTCGTCCATCCCCGCCCGTCTTTCGCCTTGTTGCCGATATTATGGCACGATATGTGTCATTATATTCGCGATTATGCAAGATCGTTCGGCGTGGGCCATTGACCCCGGCGCCAAGCTGGGCCAGCGGAGGCATATGGCAGTGACGGCAAAGGCGGCAGGCGGGAGGGCGGACACGGCGGGCGGACCCCGGCGGCCCCCCCGCCGGCGGGAGCGCCCCCCGGCCGGGCCCCCGCCCACCGGCGCCCCCCGCGTCGATCATACTCAGC
>CALMYE010000310.1 GCA_937873425.1 uncultured Sphingopyxis sp.
CGCCCGCCGGGCCCTATGCCGGGCGGGGCCTCTGTTCCGGGCAATCCGGCCCGGGGCGGTGCGGGGCGCTTTTCTGCCCCAATGGCGGTCCCGCCGGATGCGGGAGCGGCCCTGTGGTCCGGCATGTCGCACGGAACCAATATGACAGCGGCCCCGGAAGTCCGGGGCCGCCCTCGCATTCTTACTTGCGAAGACCCAGCTTCGCGATCAGCGCCTGATAGCGGCCCTCGTCCTTCTTCTTGAGATAGTCGAGGAGGCTGCGGCGCTTGTTGACCATCATCAGCAGGCCGCGGCGGCTGTGATTGTCCTTGTGGTGCGCCTTGAAGTGACCGGTCAGCGTGTTGATGCGGTCGGTCAGGATCGCGACCTGGACTTCCGGCGAACCGGTGTCGCCCTTTTCGCGGGCATTGTCCTTGATGACTTCGGCTTTGCGCTCGGCGGTAATCGACATATTTCTTCCTTCGAACATCGAACTAGAGATTGAAGCCCCGCACGACCTTCAGCGTTCCCGCCAAAGCCTCTATCAGCGCGACGGGCCGATTTTCGGCGTCCCGTCCCCAATAGAGCCCGTCGTGCGTGCCGACCCCGGTCCAGACGCGACCCTGTCGGATCGCCCCTGCCGCTTCCGGGGAAAGGTCCAGAGCCGGGATGTCGACCAGCCCTGCCTCCAGCGGCAGAATGACATCTGATTGCGCGGCCCCTTGGCCGAAAGCGTTTAATTTGTCCAGCGAAATCGCGTGGGACAGGTCGAACGGCCCGGCTTTCGTGCGGCGGAGCATGGCGACATGGCCGACCGTGCCGAGCGCGTGGGCGATGTCGCGCGCGAGGGAGCGGATATAGGTGCCCTTCGAGACATGGGCGGTGAGGGTGATTTCTTCCAACCCCTCCCCTTCAGGGGAGGGGCAGCGAGACTTGCCAGCTTGCTGGCTAGTCGCAGCGGGGTGGGCCAGCGGGCCTTGCGCAATTTCGCCGGCCCCCACCCCAACCCCTCCCCTGAAGGGGAGGGGCTCAAGGGAGAAAACCGTCACCGCCCGCGCCTTCATCTCGACCGCTTCGCCCTTGCGGGCGAGGTCATAGGCGCGCCGACCGCCCACCTTGATCGCGCTGAACGCCGGCGGCACCTGTTCGATCGGCCCGGTGAAGCGCGGCAGCACCGTCTCGACCGCCGCCAGCGTCGGCCGCACATCGCTGGTCGCCACCACCTCGCCCTCGGCATCGAGGCCCGCGGTTTCGGTCCCGAAGGCTATGGTGAACTCATAGACTTTGCTCGCATCGAGCATCCGGCCGCACAGCTTGGTCGCCTCGCCGAGCGCGATCGGCAGCACGCCCGACGCCAGCGGGTCGAGCGTGCCGCCGTGACCGACCTTGACCTTGCCCAGCCCCGCCTCGCGGCACACGCGCTTGACCGCGCCCACCGCCTGCGTCGAGCCGAGCCCCACGGGTTTGTCGAGAATGATCCAGCCGTTCATTGCCGCGCCCTGCGGACGCGAAACGGACTTGTCAATTTGACTCGGGCGCCTTGACAGCTTTCGCCGCTTCGCGCGCGGCCTTCGCCTCCTCCCTGGTGGGCGGCGGGGCCGAGGTCACGAAGGAGACGAGCGGGCAGCGTTCGCCGCGCACGACGATCGTGGCGAATTTGTCGAGCCGCGACACGCCGCGCGTATCGACGCCGATCGCCTGCGCGAAATCGAGGTCGCGGCAGATGCCGGCGAAACGGCCGTAGAACCATTCGCCGCGGCGCCCCTCGATCCAGATGCCGTCCTCGCCATCGGCGCGCCAGTTGCGGATCGTGGCGTCGCTGGGAAAGGTGATGCCCGATTCTACGCCGAGCGGGCGCGGCGCGGGCTCGTCGGCCGCCGCGACCGAAAGGGGAAGCAGCGCGGCGGCCAGGGAGAGAGCGAATTTCCGTTTCATGGGCACATCCCTAACAGAAACAGTCTGAACCGGCGCTGACCCCCAAAGTTCCTCCCCATCGCAAGTCGATGGGGAGGATCATTGCCGCCCGCGCGGCACCCATTCATCCACGAGCAGCGACCACAGCCCCGTATCGCGCACATGCCCCGTCCAAGTGACACGCTCGCTCCGCAGCACGCCTTCACGGGTGGCGCCGAGCTTTGCCACCGCCGCCTGGCTGCGCTTGTTGCGTTCGTCGATGCGGAACTCGATGCGGCGGATGCCGACCGCGAAGGCGTGATCGAGCATCAGCCGCTTGATCCGCCCGTTGAGGCCGGTGCCGCGCACGTCGGGATGGATATAGGAGTTGCCGATCTCGACCGTCTCGGCCGACCAGTCGGGGCGCAGCCAGGCGGTCATGCCGACGAGCGTTTCGCCGTCGGAGATCGCATAGGCCATACGGCCGCCGGGTCCGGTCAGCGCGTCGAAGCTCGCGTCGAAATGGCCGGGACCGAAGCTCGACGAATAGATTTCCCAGATGTCGGCGTCGGCGGCGCAGGCGGCACGCAGCGCCTCGCGATGGTCCTCGCCCAGTCTGACGAGCCTCAGATCGCCGTCGGCGAGATCGACATGGAGGCGGTCACGCATCAGCGGGGGTTGGCGTGGGCGCGGTCGCCGCCTCGCGGCGCTTCGCCATGAAATGGCGGCGGCACATGGCGACATAGCGGTCGTTGCCGCCGATCTCGGTCTGCGCGCCCTCGACCACCGCGCGGCCCTGTGCATCGACGCGCAGGTTCATCGTCGCCTTGCGCCCGCATTCGCACACCGCCTTGAGTTCGACGAGCGCGTCGGCGATGCCGAGCAGCACCGCGGAACCCGGAAACAGGTCCGCCGCGAAATCGGTGCGCAGGCCATAGCAGAGCACCGGAATGTCGGCCTCGTCGGCGAGCCGCGCGAGCTGAAACACCTGATCCTTCGACAGGAACTGCGCCTCGTCGACCAGCACGCAGGCGAGCGGGCGCTCGGCATGTTCCGCCCCCACCGCCGCCCACAAATTGCTGTCGGGATCGAATTTATGCGCCTCCGCAAGCAGGCCGATGCGGCTGGTGATCTGCCCGGCGCCATAGCGGTCGTCAAGCGCCGCGGTCCACAGCATCGTCTCCATCCCGCGCTCGCGATAGTTGAAATCCGCCTGGAGCAGCGTGGTCGACTTGCCGGCGTTCATGCTGGCATAATAGAAATAGAGCTTGGCCATGCGCCGAGCGATACCGCCTTGGCGGCGCCGCGCAATGGGAATCAGGCGACGCCGAGCAGGCTGCGGAAGCGCGCAGGCTGCGGCAGCAGGTCGGCGAGCGTATAGCCGTCGAGATGCGCGAGGAAGGCGCCGAGCGCGCCGCCGAGCGCGCCCTGCAATCCGCACCCGCCGCGCACCGGGCAGGTCGAGGTCGCGGCATCCATGCACTCGACGAGCCCCTCCAGATTCTCGAACTCGCGCACCACCCTGCCCGCGACGATGTCGCGCGGGTCGCGCGCGAGCGTCAGCCCGCCGCCGCGCCCGCGCTGCGCGCTGACATGGCCGAGCGCCTGCAAACGCTGCGCGACCTTGGCGAGATGGTTGCGCGAAATGCCATATTGGCCGGCGATCTCGTCGACCGACATCTGCCGCCCGGTCGCGGCGAGCGCCATCAGGATGCGCAGGGCATAGTCGCTGTGAAGGCTCAATCGCATAAAATACGCATATGAGATATTGCTTTTTCGCTCAAGCCGCATAAAGAGGTATTTGAAATACCAATTATCGAGTCGAAGCGATGAAACGCACCGTCCCCGCCCATCCGCATGCCATCGGCGCCCGCGAGGACCGCCGCGCCGCCGCGATCGCGATGGGCGTCGACGAGGCGTTCATCGCGGCGCTGGTCGACCGCTTCTATGCCGCGATCCGCACCGACGCCGAGCTTGGCCCGATCTTCGGCGCACGCATCCGCGACTGGCCCGCGCATCTCGCGCAGATGAACCGCTTCTGGCAGTCGATCCTGCTCGGCGCCGGCAATTTCACCGGCAATCCGATGATGAAGCATCTCGCCATCCCGGGCATCGGCGAGCGCGAGTTCGCGCATTGGCTGACGCTTTTCTACCGCACGCTGCGCGACCTCGCCCCGACGGAGGAAGCGGTCGCGCTCGTCGGCGGCCGGGCGCGGATGATCGCCGAGAGCCTGGCCACCGGCATCGCCGTCCACCGCGACAACGACCCCGATCTCGCCCGCAAGATGGAGCTTCCCCATGTCTGACAATCTGCCAGTCTATCGCCCCAACGATCCTTATGAGGTCAGCGGCATACAAGCCGGTTTCCAGCTGCCGCGCTGGGTCTGGGGCAGCATGTTCGCATCATACGGCATCTTCTTCGTCGGCATCGCCGCCGCGACCGGCCGCGATGCGGCGACGCTGCTGATGCTCGGCATATCGCTCTTCTACATGCTGATGTTCTTCGGCACGGCGGCCGTGCTGAACCGGCAGAAGGGAGGCGAGCATGTCTCGCCGCTCGACCGCGCGGGCGGGATGCTCGACACCTGGACCGGGCCGATGGACGGCCGCACGGTGGCGGCGCAGATCCTCGCGGTGCCGGCGGGCTTCGCCTTTCTGGGCGTCACCTTCTTCGTGATCCGCGCCGGCGCCGGCTTCTGACGATGATCACCGACCGCGGCCCGCCGCTGCCCGAAAGCGCCAGCTGCTACCGGCGGATCGGGCCGTTCGAGGCCGATACGATCCCGGCGGGCCTGCTGCGCCGCCACGACCTCAAGTCCGGCGTCTGGGGGCTGCTCCACATCGTCGCGGGCGCCGTCCGCTTCCGCTGGGACGACGCGGCGGGCGGCAGCCGCCTGCTCGTCGCGGGCGACACGATGCTGGTTCCGCCGACCGTTCCCCACCATCTCGAAACCGGGGGACCGGTCACGCTGACCATCGCCTTCCACGCGCCGGAGGCGGCCGAAGCCGCCGCTTGACTCGCCCGGCCCCGCTGTCATGCTGCGCAGCAAAGATGCAGCAATTTGAACGGGGAGAGCTGCCGATGCGGTTGATGCCGGTGACCGACGCGATGTTCCTGTGGGGGGAAAGCCGCGAAACGCCGATGCACATCGGCGGCATCAACCTCTACACCCTGCCCGACGATGTCGACGAGACCGACTGGCTGAACGAGCAGCTCGCACTGCTGCGCCAGTCGGAGGGGCTGCGGCGGCCGTTCAGCGAGGTGCTCAAGCTGACCCCGTTCGGCCAATATGGCCCGATCCGGCTGGAGCCCGACCGCGACATCGACATGCACTATCATGTCCGCGCCGCCGCGCTGCCCAGGCCGGGGCGTTACCGCGAAATGTTCGAGCTCGCCTCGCGCCTCCATTCGGGGCTGCTCGACCGCACGCGGCCTTTGTGGGAGATCACCCTGATCTCGGGCCTGCCGAACCGGCAGATCGCGACCTTCAAGAAGGTGCATCATGCGCTGATGGACGGCGCGGCGAGCATCCATTTCTACAATTCGATGTTCTCGCCCGATCCCAAGGAACGCCGCGCCGCCTCACCGCTGTCGGTCGAGGCCTATGAGGCTTACAAGCGCAAGTTCCCCGCGCCGAAGAAGCCGCCGCGCCCCGACCTGACCGATATCAAGGCGATCGGCGATTTCCTGAAGGAGCAATGGGGCAACAGCGTCGGGGTGACCAAGGCGCTCAACCAGTATCTGGCGGCGATGTTCGGCATCGGCGGCAACGGGCTGGCGACGCCCTTCGCGGGGGTGCCGCGCACCAGCTTCAACCGCAACATCACCGGCGCGCGCCGCTTCGTCGCGCAGAGCTGGTCGCTCGAGCGCGTGCGCGCGATGGGCAAGGCCTATGACGGGACGATCAACGACGCGGTGCTCGGAATGTGCGCGGGCGCGATGCGCAAATATCTGCAATCGCTGAACGAACTGCCCGACAAGCCGCTGAAGGCGATGGCGCCGGTGTCGATCCGGCCCAAGGACGATATCGATTCGGGCAATTCGGTCGCGTCGGTCACGGCGAATCTCGCGACGCACATCGACGACCCCGCGGCGCGCATGGCGGCGATCCAGGAATCGATGAACTCGGCGAAGGCGCAGCTGCGCGCGATGACCGCGTCGCAGATCCAGCTCTATACCGCGATCACCAGCTTCCCGATGATGCTGACCGCGCTGACGCGCACCGCCGACAAATTCCCGGCTTATTCGGCGACGATCTCCAACGTGCCGGGTCCGCGCGAGCAGATGTACTGGAACGGCGCGCGCCTCGACGGCATGTATCCCGCGAGCATCCCGGTCGACGGCATGGCGATGAACATCACCCAGGTGTCGAATTTCAAGAACATCGACTTCGGCATCAC
>CALMYE010000311.1 GCA_937873425.1 uncultured Sphingopyxis sp.
ATCGCGGCGAGGCCGATGCCGGGGGCGTCGTACATCGTCTCGAACATGTCGGCGACCAGCGTCTTGAGCTCGGCGTCGAACGTCTCGACGGGCTTGGAAATGACGCGCAGCCGCGGATCGGGGGTCTCTATGATGGGTAACAGGGCCATGCGGGGGAGGTATGGTCGCGGGGGCGCGGGGTCAAGGGGTGTCGGAACGCACGGCCGGTGCCGTTGCGGCCTCGCAGCCAACAAGATCGAGTTCGCCCGTTTCCAGATGATAAGCCCCATGCAGCCCGCCCTCGGCCTCGGCCAGTGTGTGCGGCGGCACGGCATGGCTCGTCCGCGCGCCGGTCCGGTCGGCGGGCACGGGAACCAGATCGAATTGCACGACCGACGTCACCCGGTTGCTCGACCGTGGCGGCCGGCCTTCCTTCTTCGCAGCCTCAACCTCCTCGGCATAATAGCGCGGGCGATAGTAGAAGTGGCGATCCCAGTCGGCGAGCCGCGTGGCGCACGACGTCGCCAGCAGCGCCACCTCGACGCGGTCCATTTCGGCCTCGGTCGGCTTGACCTCGCGCGTGGCGCAGGCTGCCAGCAGCAACAGCGGCAGAGCCCAAAGCCACCTCACCCCACGGGCCGCCGTGCCCTGAGCGCCTGCGCCAGCGTCCCCTCGTCGAGATAGTCGAGTTCCCCCCCCACCGGCAGGCCATGCGCCAGCTGGGTCAGCCGCACCGGATAGCCCTCCAACCGTTCGGCGAGGTAATGCGCCGTCGTCTGCCCCTCCAGCGTCGCGTTCATCGCCAGCACCACCTCGTCGATGCCGCCTGCCGCGACGCGGGCGACCAGCGCGTCGATGCTGAGGTCCTGCGGCCGCACGCCTTCCAATGCCGACAGCCGCCCGCCGAGCACATGATATTTGCCGGGGAACAGCCGCGACTTGTCGAGCGCCCACAGGTCGGACACCTCCTCGACGACGCACAGGCTGCGTTCGTCGCGGCGCGGGTCGGCGCAGATCGCACAGGGGTCGCGCGTGTCGACATTGCCGCAGGTAGTGCAGGTGACGAGCCGCTCCGACACCGTCTGCAGCGCTGAGAGCAGCGGCGCAAAGCTGCTCTCGCGCTTCTTCATCAGGTGCAGCACCGCGCGCCGCGCCGACCGCGGGCCGAGCCCGGGGAGCCGGGCGAGTTGCTGGACGAGCGCTTCGATTTCGGTGGAGGCCATGCGTTTGTGGTAGTGAGGCCGACGAACCGGCGCAATATCCCCTCTCATCCCCTTCTCCCTTGGGGGAGAGGGTTGCGCAAGCTTGGCAATCCTGAGCTTGTCGAAGGGCTGCCTGGCTGGAGCTGGGTGAGGGGCTGCGCCTTCCCGATAGCACACATCCCCTCACCCAGCTTCGCCTAGCGAACAAGTTTGCAAGGCTTCGCAACCCTCTCCCGACGGGAGAGGGATACTTGCGCAACCCCGCATCCTCCGCCAAAGGCGCAGCCCATGCGCATCGCCTTCATGGGAACGCCGCCCTTCGCGGTGCCGACGCTCGCCGCGCTGCACGGCGCGGGGCACGAGATCGCGGCGGTCTATACCCAGCCGCCGCGCCCCGCGCAGCGCGGCAAGAAGGTGCAGCAGAGCGCCGTGAATGCCTGGGCCGAGGAGCATGGCCTGCCCGTCCGCACGCCGAAAAGCCTGAAATCCGCCGACGAGCAGGCCGAATTCGCCGCGCTCGACCTCGATGTCGCGGTGGTAGCGGCCTATGGCCTGATCCTGCCGCAGGCGGTGCTGGGCGCGCCGCGCGAGGGGTGCCTGAACGTCCACGGATCGATCCTGCCGCGCTGGCGCGGCGCGGCGCCGGTGCAGCGCGCGATCCTGGCGGGCGATGCCGAGACGGGCGTGACGATCATGCAGATGGACGCGGGCCTCGACACCGGCGCGATGCGGCTGATCGAGCGTACGCCGGTCGCGGGCAAGACGGCGGGGATGCTGACCGACGAGCTCGCCGAAATGGGCGCGCTGATGATGGTCAAGGTGCTGAGCGACCTCCCCGCCTTTCCGCCCGCGCCGCAGCCCGACGCGGGCGTCACTTACGCGGCGAAGATCGACAAGAGCGAGGCGCGCCTCGATTTCCTGACCAGTGCGGTGCAGGTCGAGCGGCAGGTGCGCGCGTTCAACCCGGTGCCGGGCGCCTTTTTCGAACTGGACGGCGAACGCTTCAAACTGCTCGCCGCCGAAGTCGTGCATCCGGCGGAGACGGTCGCGGGTGCCGCGCCGGGCACGACGATCGACGGCGCGCTGACGATCGCCTGCAACCCCGGCGCGATCCGCGCGACGCGGGTGCAGCGCGCGGGCAAGCCCGCGATGACGGCCGAGGAATTGCTGCGCGGCCGGGCCGTGCCGAAGGGGACGCGGCTCGCCTAGCTTGCCCTCTCCCCTTCAGGGGAGAGGATATGAAGGCTTGGCAGCTTGCTGCCTAGCCGCAGTTGGAGAGGGGAAGGCTGTGCGCCCCTCTCCAAGCTCCGCTAGCCCCTGCCGGGGCAAGCTGCGCTATCCTCTCCCCTGAAGGGGAGAGGGCATCACGGCGTCTCGACTTCACTCACACCGAACGGCTAAAGGCCCGCGATGACCCGCTTCGCGCTCACCATCGAATATGACGGCCGCCCCTTCATGGGCTGGCAGCGCCAGTCGCACGGCCCCAGCGTCCAGCAGGCGATCGAGGAGGCCGTCGCCCGCATCACCGGCGAGGAAGCCGCGGTCCACGGCGCCGGGCGCACCGACGCCGGGGTCCACGCCATCGCAATGCGCGCGCATGTCGACATCGAAAAGGCGCTGACGCCCTTTCGCCTGATGGAGGCGCTCAACGCGCAGCTTCGTCCCGCCCCCGTCGCGGTCCTCGCCTGCGAGGCGGTCGCGGACGACTGGCACGCGCGCTTCTCGTGCATCGGCCGGTCCTATGAATATCGCATCGTCAACCGCCGCGCGCCGCTGACCTGGGACAAGGGGCTGTCGTGGCAGTTCGCCCGGCCGCTCGACGCCGGGACGATGCACGGCGCGGCGCAGGCGCTGGTCGGACGTCATGACTTCACCACCTTCCGCTCGGTGCATTGCCAGGCGGAAAGCCCGGTGAAGACGCTCGACCGGCTGTCGGTCAGCCGCCACGGCGAGGAGATCATCGTCGAGGCGGCGGCGCGCAGCTTCCTGCACCATCAGGTGCGCTCGATGGTCGGCTGCCTCGCGCTTGTCGGTGAAGGAAAATGGTCGGCGCGCGACCTGAAGGCGGCCCTCGATGCGACGGACCGCACCGCGCTCGGCTTCAACGCGCCGCCCGATGGGCTCTATTTCGTCGCGGCGAAATATCCCGCCTGATCCCTCTCCCCTTGGGGGAGAGGGAAAAGAAAAAGGGCGGCCCCGCGGGACCGCCCCTTTTCATGTCACCGAGATCCCGGCTTTCGCCGGGATGGGCTGCCGCTGCGCGTCAGCCCACCTTCTCGACATAATATTTCGGCGCATGCTCGTTCAGGATCTGCAGGATCTTCGCCTGCGCCGTCTTTTCGTCGCTCTCTTCCATCGCGCCCAGTTCGCGCGCGAGGCGGCTCGAGGCGGCTTCGAAGATCTGGCGTTCCGAATAGCTCTGCTCGGGCTGGTCGTCGGCGCGGAACAGGTCGCGGGTCACCTCGGCGATCGACACCAGGTCGCCCGAGTTGATCTTCGCTTCATATTCCTGCGCGCGGCGCGACCACATGGTGCGCTTCACCTTCGGCTTGGTGGTGAGGACCTGCAGCGCTTCCTTCAGCGTCTTGTCCGACGACAGCTTGCGCATGCCCACGCCCTCGGCCTTGTTGGTCGGGACACGCAAGGTCATCTTTTCCTTTTCGAAGCGCAGCACGTAAAGCTCGAGCTGCATGCCGGCGATCTCCGACTTCTGCAGTTCGATGACGCGCCCCACGCCATGCTTGGGGTAAACGACATAATCACCGACTTCGAAGAGGAGGGTATTTGCGGACATGCAATTTCCTTTCTGTTGCCTTGTCGGGGGCGATCGGCGTCAACACGGGGCATATCCGGACCCTCTTATCGAGGGGGATTGCTGCAGGTCGGTCGGCGCTAGCCCGTTAAAGTGACAAGGGATATGGCTCCATCGGAAACGCCGAGGCCGCCCCAGCCCGCGACGGGAAGGAGGCAGAATGTCGGCGCGTTGATATTTATTATAACAGAGTCGCAACAAAATTGCCACCCCTGCGCGGAAATCCGCCAAATCACCTGCTTGACGCCGAATCCGGTCCGTTTCACCTTGATACGGAATCAAAATGGGGAAGAGGCATGAAAGATCAAGTCTGGTGGGTCACGGGCGCATCGTCGGGCATCGGCGCGGCGCTGGCGCGGGCGCTCGCGGCGCGCGGAGCGAAGCTGATCCTGTCGGGGCGCAACGTCACGGCGCT